>DATIMX010000394.1:0-4489 GCA_035474935.1 Geodermatophilus sp.
GCGACGGCGACGACGCCGGTGGCGCAGGCGGCCTTGGCGACGGCACCGGCGGCGGCGAACTTGGCGGCGAGGGTGGAGATCAGCACGTGGGGCCTCTTCCGTGAGGTCCGGGCGGGTCGCCCGGCCGTCCCGCGGGACGGTTCCTGGGTGGGGACGAGGAGACCGGTCGCCAGCAGCTCGGCCAGGGCCGCGTTCGGCCGCCCGGGCTCCGTGGCGCTCGCCCGGACCGCGTCGGTGAACGCGGAGAGGCTCTGCGCGCCCGCGGGCACGGGACGGCCGGCGAGGCAGGCCGCGAAGGCCTCCTCGTCGGTCCGGACGTCGGCTGGCGTGGTCATCTCGCTCCCGTCATCGCCGCGCGGGCCGACAGGGGTGCGCCGGCCGTCCCACCCGTCTCACCCGTCCGGGGGGTCCCCGCTGGCTCCAGCTCGGCACGCAGCCGGCGCAGCCCCCGCCGCTGCAGCGCCTTGACCGAACCCACCGAGCGGTCCATCACCGCGGCCACCTGCTCGACGGTGAGGTCGGCGAGCACCCGCAGCAGCAGGACCGAGCGCTGGTCGGCCGGCAGGCCGGCGCACATGCGGTGCACGGTCTCGGCGCCCAGCCGGGTCAGGACGTCGTCCTCCACGTCGCCGCCGGGCGTCTCGGGTAGCAGGTCGTCGACGTCGTCGGCGAGCTGGGGACGGCGGCTGCGTCGGCGCCAGTCGTCGACCAAGCGGCGGTGCGCGATGGTGAAGACCCACGAGCGCAGGCCGTCCTCGTCCCCCGAGAAGCCGGCGAGGCCGCGGAAGACGGCGAGGAAGGTCTCGCTGGCCAGGTCGTCGGGGTCGAGGGCACCGTGCAGCCGCAGGTACCCGGTGACCGCCGGGGAGAGGTCCCGGTAGAGCACCTCGAAGGCCCACGCGGCGCCCGCCTGGGCCGCCGCGAGGACGTCGTCGAACGCCGGACCCGTCGCCATCCGCACCTCCCGCCGCACTCGCGTACGGGAGGGGGATCGGCAGCCGCGGGCCCGGACTGGACCGTCGTCCCCCGATCAGATGGCCTCGGTGCCCCGCAACCGCTCCTGCTCGACGACCTCCTCCAGGCCCTTGAGCCGGTCCAGGCCCTGCAGCGCGCGGCGCATCCGCTGGTTGGGCGCCAGCCGCTCCCGGTTGCGCTCGAGGAAGGCCCAGTAGCCGGCGGTGAAGGGGCAGGCGTCCTCGCCCAGCCGCTTGCGCGGGTCGTAGCGGCAGCCGCCGCAGTAGTCGCTCATCCGGTCGATGTAGGCGCCGCCGGCGGCGTAGGGCTTGGTGGCCAGCAGCCCGCCGTCGGCGTGCTGGCTCATGCCGACGACGTTGGCGATCATCACCCAGTCGTAGCCGTCGACGAAGCTGCGGTGGAACCAGTCGGTCATCGCCAGCGGGTCGATGCCGCGCTGCAGCGCGTAGTTGCCGAGCACCATCAGCCGGGGGATGTGGTGAACCCAGCCGTCGCGGCGCAGGTCGCCGAGGACGTCGGACAGGCAGGCGGCCTCGACCGCGCCGTCGTCGAGGTCGGCCATCCAGTCCGGCACCGCCTCGTGCGCGGCCAGCGCGTTGGCGTGCCGGAAGTCCCGGCCGAAGTGCCAGTAGGTGTGCCAGATGTAGTCGCGCCACCCCATGACCTGGCGGACGAACCCCTCCACGCTGTTGAGCGGCAGCGGGTCCCCCTCGGCCACCGAGTCGCGGTAGCGCTGCTCGGCGGCGTGCACCTCCTCGAGCGGGTCCAGCAGGCCGAGGTTGAGGGCCGGGGAGAGCAGCGAGTGCGCCATCCAGCGGTCACCGGTGAGCATCGCGTCCTCGTGCGGGCCGAACGCGCCGAGCCGGGTGTCGAGGAAGTCGCGCAGCCGGAGCAGCGCCTCCTCGCGGGTCACCGGGAACAGCCGCGGACCGTCGTCCCCCACGAAGGCGACGTCGCCGTCGGCCTCCCAGCGGTCGAGGTCGGCGCGCACCCGCTCGTCGATCTCGTCCTCCTCCGGCCACCACGGCTCGGGGACGGCGAGCCGCCCGTCGGACGGCGGCGGCTCCCGGTTGTCGTGGTCGAGGTTCCAGCGCCCGCCCACCGGCTCGGCGCCGTCCATGAGGACGTCGTGGCGGCGCCGGTTGTCCCGGTAGAAGTCCTCCATGAGCAGCCGGCGCCTGCCGTGTCGTCCGCCCACCCCACCGCCCCCACGGCCCTCCGCCCAGCCGGCGAACTCCTCCTGCGTGGCGACGAACCCGCGGGCGGCGAGGACGGCGAGGTCGGGACGGCGCAGGACGTAGTCGCGGCTGCTCCAGGTGGTGGGGGCGCACACGCTCAGCGGCTCGCGCACCCGGTCCAGCGCCTCGGCGTAGGTGTGCACCTGGGAGAACTCCGCCTGGTCGCCCAGCTCGGCGGCCCGGTGCCGCAGCGCTGACAGCACCAGGTGGGCCTTCTGGCGGTGAAACCGGCGGCGCGCGAACACCGCCTTCGACTCGATCAGCAGGACCGGCTGGTCCGGGCGGTCGAGGAAGTGCGGACCGAGCTGGTCGGCGAAGCACCACCGCCGGGTGTCCGGTGCGCGGGCGGGGAACGCGGCCAGCACCGGGTCGCCCGCAGGCCGTCGCGGCATGCCGGTCACCGTGCGCTCCACCGCCGGGTCCTGCGGCACCGCCTCACCTCCCGGCGGCCATCGTGGGGTGGGCGTTAGGCTCGGCGCGACTCGGGCCATCGACCTGCGGTGGCCGGCACGTCCCTGGAGGTCGACGGCTGTGAACCGCGCACTGCGCGCCGCCACGATGGGTGTCCTGCTCCTCAGCCCGATCGCGCTGACCGCGTGCAGCGCCGGCCAGGTCCCCCAGACGGCCACCCAGAACCGGGACAAGGTCGGCCCCGCGGCGGCGGTCGGCGACATCACCCTGCGCCAGATCACGCTCGCGTACCCGCAGGACGGGCTCTACTCGGCCGGGGACGACGCCGAGCTGCAGATGGCGATCGTCAACAGCGACACCGAGGCCGACACCCTGGTCGGCATCGAGGGCGAAGCCTTCGACGGCGTCGTCGTCTCCGGTCAGGCCACGGCCTCCGCCGTCCCGAGCTCCCCGTCGGCCGCCACCACCCCGGCGACGCCGAGCACTCCCGGCGCCGCACCGTCGACGCCCACCACCCCGGGTGCCACGCCGTCGACGCCCACCACCCCGGGCGCCACGCCGTCCGCCCCCATCACCCCGGGCGCCACGCCGGTCCCCGGCACGGTGCCGACGTCGAGTGCCCCCGCCGCGGCGAGCACGGAGGTCCAGATCCCGATCCCCGCGGGCTCCACGGTCTTCCTCGGCGGTGCCGGCGGCCCGACGGTCGAGCTGGCCGACCTCTCCGAGGAGCTGACCTCGGGTCAGAGCATCGAGGTCACCCTGACCTTCCAGCGCGCCGGTGAGGTCACCGTCCCGGCCGTGGTCGCCACGCCCGGTCGTGCGCTGCCCCGCGGCGAGCCCTTCGACTTCCACGAGGAGGGCCAGGAGAGCCGGGACCAGGAGCAGGACACCGAGACCGAGTAAGGACCACCCTTCCCCCCACGCCCCGCATGCTCGGCGCGGGCCCCTGGAGGGTGGCCGTTCCGGTACGTCACCAGGCTCGCGGTGGGACCCCGCAGGGGCCGCGCTGCGTCCTCGCTCGTGGCCGCGTCCTCGCCGGTCCTGTCGTACCCGGCGGTTAGCGTCGGTCCGTGCCACCTGCCGGAGTGAAGTCCCGCCCTGCCCACCGCTGCACCGAGTGCGGCTACGCCTCCGCCAAGTGGGTCGGCCGGTGCCCCGAGTGCCAGGCCTGGGGCACGATCCAGGAGGTCGGCACCCCGGCGTCCCCGCTGCGGGCCGTGGCCGCCGGCCCGGTGACCGCGCCGGCGGTGCCCATCGCCCAGGTGGAGCTCGCCGCCGCCCGCGCGGTGCCCACGGGCATCCAGGAGTTCGACCGCGTCCTCGGCGGCGGGCTCGTGCCCGGTGCGGTGCTGCTCGTCGCCGGCGAGCCCGGCGTGGGCAAGTCGACGCTGCTGCTCGAGGTCGCCCACCGGGTGGCCGCCACCAACGGCCCGGCCCTCGTCGTCTCCGGTGAGGAGTCCGCCGCTCAGGTACGGCTGCGGGCCGAGCGCATCGGCGCGCTGCACGACCAGCTCTACCTCGCCGCGGAGACCGAGCTGTCGGCCGTCCTCGCCCACGTCGAGGACGTCGCCCCCTCCCTGCTGGTCCTCGACAGCGTGCAGACCGTGCGCTCCCCCGCGGTCGAGGGCACCGACGGCGGCGCCACCCAGGTGCGGGCCGTGGCCAGCGCGCTGACCGCCGTCGCCAAGAGCCGCGGGATGACCGCCATCCTGGTCGGCCACGTGACCAAGGACGGCGCCATCGCCGGGCCCCGCACCCTCGAGCACCTCGTCGACGTCGTCGTCTCCTTCGACGGCGAGCGCCACTCCACGCTGCGCCTGATCCGGGCGATGAAGAACCGCTTCGGCCCGGCCGACGAGATCGGC
>DATIMX010000395.1:0-11683 GCA_035474935.1 Geodermatophilus sp.
GTAGACCTTCCAGGAGCAGGAGCCGGTGCAGTTGACGCCGTGCGTGGAGCGCACGACCTTGTCGTGGCTCCAGCGGTCCCGGTAGAAGCTGTCGGCGTCGCGTCCGCCGATCTGGTGCAGCGAGCGCAGGTCGGCGCTGACTCGCCCCTGCGGAAGAAGCGGGAGGTGCGGACCAGGGCCTCGGACAGTTCGCTGTCGAACCCGGCTGCGTGGCCGGTCGTGCCGGCCTCGGGACGGCGAGTACTGGTCACGCTGCTCCTTCCGTGATGCCGCGACCAACGCGCGGTGTGGTGGGGCCGGGGGACCCCGACGAGTGAGGTGAATGACGCGCGATGGAGTGCTGCCGCGCCGATCCGTCAGACTGAGGGGATGGACGTGTCTCCGACCGGGCTGCCCGGGCAGGAGTTCGTGCGGGCCGGGGTCAGCCGGCAGCGGATCCTCGAGCTGCTCCGCGCTGCTCCCGACGGGCTGGGCGTGCAGGAGCTGGCCGAGCGCACCGGACTGCACGCCAACACCGTGCGCTTCCACCTCGAGCGCCTGGTGTCCGAGGGGGCGGCTCAACGGCGCGTCGAGGAGCGGAACGAGCCGGGTCGCCCACGGCTGTCCTTCACCGCCACGCCACGGCCGGACCCGGCCCGCGACAGCCGCAACTACCAGTTCCTGGCAGAGATACTCGCCAGCTACGTGGCCGGGACGGCCGGCCAGCCCGCGGCAGCGGCTGTGGAGGCCGGGCGCACATGGGGCCGCTACCTCACCGAGCGGCCCGCTCCCTACCAGCGTGTCTCCGAGGAGGAGGCGGTGAGCCGGCTGCTGCGCATCCTCGATGACATCGGCTTCGCTCCGGAGCTGGCCGCCGACGACCCCCGGACGATCCGGATCCCGCACTGCCCCTTCCGCGAGGTCGCCGAGACCCACCGCGAGGTGATCTGCTCCATCCACCTGGGCCTGATGCGCGGGGCCCTGGACGAGATGGGCGCACCCGTCACCGCCGACCGGCTGATCCCGTTCGTCGAGCCCTCGCTGTGTCTGGCCCACCTGACGCCCGTGAACGGAACCTCCGGCGCACCGGAGCGCCCGTCCCCGCCCGACCCCGGGCCGGGGACACCGCACACGATCCGCTGACACCGGGCTGCTCACCGTTTGACGACGGTGAGCAGCACCGTGGCGTCGGTCACCGCGTCCAGGCGGTGACGGGCCGGAGGGACGACGAGCAGGTCACCCCGGCGGCCCTCCCAGCAGTCCTGCCCCGCCACCAGCCGCACCCGGCCCTCGAGCACCAGGACGGTCGCCTCCCCCGGGTTCTCGTGCTCGGCGAGCGCCTGCCCGGCGGCCAACGCGACCAGCGTCTGCCGCAGCGCCTTCTCGTGACCGCCGTGCACGGTGTCGGCAGCCCGGCCGCTGCTGTTGCCGGCGGCCGTACGCCGCAGCTGCCGGCCCAGCGCCTCCAGGCTGACCTTCTGCACGGCCCCTCCCTGTCAACGGCCACGAGCAGAGCCGGTGCCGCACCGGTCAACAGTGACCTGCCTCACGTGTTTGTATCAGTAGGGGTCGTAACTACAAGGGCATCTTGTTAGCTTTCGCGGGACCGGCCGAGCCGTTCCTGCGGTGGCCGGGCCGGATGCGATGCTCACCGACGCGAGGAGTCCGAGTGCTCTCCGACCGATCCCGACCCGTCGTCCAGGCGACCCTCCCCGCCGTCGCCGAGAACATCGGCGAGATCGCCAAGCGGTTCTACGGACACATGCTGGGCGGCCACCCCGAGCTGCTGGACGGCGTCTTCAACCGCGGCAACCAGGCCGAGGGCACGCAGCAGGTGGCGCTGGCCGGGTCGGTCGCCGCCTTCGCCAGCGCCCTGGTGCAGAACCCTGAGCAGCTGCCCGACAAGCTCCTCTCGCGGATCGCCCACAAGCACACCTCGCTCGGCATCCGCCCCGACCAGTACCAGGTCGTGCACGACAACCTGTTCTGGGCGATCGCGGACGTCCTCGGCGACGCGGTCAGCCCCGAGGTGGCCGCGGCCTGGGACGAGGTCTACTGGCTGATGGCCTACGCGCTCATCAACCAGGAGCGGGGCCTCTACAGCGCCAGAGGAGTCCGGCCCGAGACGGTCTGGCGCCCCTGGCAGGTGGAGCACAAGATCACCGAGACCGACGACGTCGTCACCTTCGTGGTCAAGCGGATCGACGACCGGCTGGTCAAGACCTCTCTGCCCGGCCAGTACGTGACCGTGCTGATGCCGATGCCCGACGGCGTCCGCCAGCCTCGGCAGTACAGCCTCACCCGCGCCGACGACGGCGAGCACCGCCAGTTCTCGGTCAAGCGGGTCCGGGGCGGCGACAAGCCGGACGGCGAGGTCTCCAACCTGCTGCACGACACCGTCGACGTCGGCGACGTCGTCACGATGTCCCTGCCGTTCGGGGACGTCGTCCTCGACGACTGGCGGCCGGCCGTCTTCGCCAGCGCAGGCATCGGGATCGCACCGATGGCCGGCATGCTCTCCCACCTGGCCAGCGCCCGCTCCGGCCTCGATGTCACGCTGCTGCACGCAGACCTGGACGAGTCGTCCTGGGCGCTGCGCCGGCAGGTGCTCGACGACGTCGGGGCGCTGCCGAACGGCTCGGTGCACGCCTGGTTCGAGCAGGGTGCGGAGTGCTCACTGCCCGTCGACGGCGCGCACGGCGGGTTGATGGACCTCGGCCAGGTCGACCTCCCCGAGGGCGCGGTCTACTACCTGTGCGGCCCCGTGCCGTTCATGCAGGCCGTCCGCGGTGCGCTGATCGATCGCGGTGTCGCCCCGCGGGACATCCAGTACGAGGTGTTCGGCCCCGACCTCTGGCAGGCCGACCTCGTCACCAGCCCGGCACCCGGCGCCGACGAGGGAACGCAGTGACGGACCCCATGCGGGAACCCGCAGCGGCGGCCCGCCACGTCGATCCCCACGACCTCGCACGCCGTCGTCCGAGGACCACGGACACTGCCGGCTCGGCAACCTCAGCCGCACCGACCACGAGACCGTGCACCTGACACGGAACGAGGTGTCCACCTGACGGGGGCACGTCACACCGACCAGGCCGAGGCTGGACCGTCACCCGTTGTCCGGTCACACCTCTGACCACGTCCACGCTCTCCCTGGCCGACGCGACAGCCCACCCGTCCGAGATCGCCACCCGCGCCAGCGGGCAGCACGCGCGGGTGGACTCGCCCGGGCACGGCAAGCCCTCCGCGGTCCTGCTCGCCACCGAGGGACGATCGGCGGCATGTGCACGGTGGTGGTGCGGTGGAGCCGGGGCGCGCCCGCGCGGATCCTCGCCCTCCGAGACGAGCTGACCAGCCGGGAGTTCGACGACCCCGGCCGGTGGTGGCCGGAGCACCCCGCTGTCGTCGGGGGCCGTGACCGTCTGGCGGGCGGGACGTGGTGCGCGACCCACGTCGACACCGGCGTCACCGCACTGGTGCTCAACCGGCCGCAGAAGCGGGTGGCCGACCCGGGCGCACCCAGCCGGGGAACGCTGCCCCTGCTGGGCGCGGAGCACGGCGCGGACTGGCTCTCGGCGGTCCGCCTCGACGGCATGGCGAGCTTCCTGCTCGTCCTGGTCGCGCCGGACCGGCTGACGACCTGGGACTTCGACGGCGGGCAGGTGGTGACGACGGAGCACCCGGAGGGCACGTGGATGGTCACCTCCGGGGGCCCGGAGGATCGCAAGGCCGACCGCTTCCTGCCGCTGTTCGCCGAGGCCGGGTACCCGGACGGCTGGCGCCGGCTCGTGCAGAGCGAGCCTCCGAGGGACGACCCGGGCGCCCTGGTGGTCCACCACGAGCAGGACGGTCTGGTGTTCGCGACGGTCTTCGGGGAGTTCATCGACGCCCGACCGGGTCGGCTCCACCTGGAGTACAGCCGCCGGCCCTGGCTGGATCCGTGGCACCCCCTCGCCGTCGGCTGACCGCTGCTGCCGACGCCCACCTTCCTGTCAGGCCTGGCAGTTGCGCCGGAGCGCGGCCGCCACGCCGCACTCCCGCCACCACGGCTTCCGGGCGTGGCCACCGCCCGACGGCGTGCCGGTGACCGGCTGGCCGCCGGAGCGCAGGATGACGGCGCGCGAGATCAGCGGGAAGGTGCCCGCGACGGTGTAGACCAGAGTCGGTGCGGTCGTCCCGACGACCTCGCCGCCGGCGGCCGGGGGCAGCTCCGGCAGCGGTACCGGACCTCGTGGACGGGCCGTCCTCCGGTCCGCGCGACGTGCTCGACATGATCTGAGAGGGGAACCGGATGGCGACCGACCGGCCCGACCCGGGCGAGTTCCTCGAGCTGGCGCAGCGGATGCTGCGGGAGCTGTTCGGCGGTCCGCGGAGCGGTGACGAGCCGTGGGCGGAAGCGACGCGTCGTCCGGGCGAGCGCTCCGAGATCCCGCCGAGCGACCGCGAGCCCAGCCCTGAGCAGCAGCGCGAGAACCTCACCTTCGCGCTCGCCACCCGCGCCGTCGAGGCGCTCGAGGATGTGGCGCTCAACGTCGCGGCGATCCGTCAGCGCCTCGAGCGCATGGACTCGCAGGCCTCGAACGCCCGGCCCGAGGACGAGGAGCGGGGCCCGGACGGACCCGACGCCGGGCACTGACCCCGTTCCGATCCGACCCGGCAGCAGGCGGCTGTCCAGCCGATCCCTGGCCGCTCAGGCGCCATCCGCCCGGCCGTTCCCCTGCACAGCCGGGATCCGACCGGTCCGGATGGCGCCGACGACGTCCTCGCTGTCAGCAGCGCGCTGCGCGCCTGTTCTGCCGAGCGGTCGCGAGCGTCAGGCCGAGGACGGTCCCGGCACCGATCGCCGCGGGGGTCCCCCAGCCGTCCCCGAGGACGAGCCAGGCCAGGAGGGCCGCTCCGAGGGCGGCGCCGAGGAGGGCGAGGACGGACGTGACGGCACTCGGCACCACATGACGCTCCATGTCCAGTACATCGGCAGGCCGGGGCGGAGGTGGGCGACCGTGGGCCCCGCGAGCGCTGCCGGTCGGACCTCAGCTGCCATCGGCAGCCGGGTCGTCGTTGCACTCGACCGCGCGGCGGCGGCGCACGTCCCAGACACCGATGGCCACCCAGACGGCGACGACGCCCCAGGGGACGTCGATCCACCGCCCCCGGTCCGGCAGCGAGCTGTCACCCGTCCGCGTGACGCCGTCCCCCGCGGGGTGACCACGCACCGGACGCCCCGGCCCGGCGCCGCGGCACGCCAGGATGCCCGGCCATGAAGTACGTGATGACCTACCGCGCGGTCGAGGACTTCCTGCCGCTCGCCCAGGAGAACTACCCGGCCCACTCGGCGCGGGTCGACGAGTTCGCCCGGCGTGGCGACCTGCTGATGGTCGGCACCTTCGACGAGCCGATGAACGGCGAGGCCATGGGCGTCTTCACCACCCGCGAGGCCGCCGAGGAGTTCATCGCCGGCGACCCGTTCGTCGTGAACGGCGTGGTCGCCAGCTGGGCGGTGCGCCCGTGGAACGAGGTGCTGCAGCCCTGACCGGTCACCCGGACGGGTGACGGACCTCCGCGCGGACGACGCCGTCGCCCCCGACCTGCCGTTGAGGACGTGTCCGGTCCACGACGGAGGAGGTGCACGGTGCGGATCTCGTTCCTGGTCTACGGCGTGCTCTACGTCGTCGTCGAGATCGTCGGCGCGCAGATCGAGGCGATCGGCTGGCCGCAGCTGACCGCGCTGGACGTCGCCACCGCGGTGGCCAACGCCTGCCTGACCGTGGCCGTCGGCATCGCCGTCCTGGTCGGCGTGGACGTCGGCGGTCGCCGCTGGCACCGCTCGATGCTGGCCTGGCGCGAGGAGCGCGCGCGGCTCGCCGCGGAGTCGTGGGACGAGCCCGGGACGATCACCGTGTCCTCATGGCGACCGGAGCCGCTGGCGCTGCCGGCCGGCCGGTCCTGGGAGCCCGCACCGGTCGGGGACTACGCCGTCCCGTCGCGCGGCCGTCCCTTCCCCGAAGACCCCGGCCGCCTGCTCTGACGGCGGTTCGTGCACGCATCGCGAACCCACGAGGGGTGGGACAGCGACGTGTGCACGCAGCGCGGCCTCAGCCCGCGAGCATCGCGGCCTTCAGGCCCAGGTCGTGGACGGCGGCCGCGGCGGCACCGCCCCGGCGGATCGCCCAGGCCAGCGACACGGCGTCCGCCGGAGTCGGCCGCGGGCCCGTGCCGGCGACCAGTCGCCGCACCTCGTCGGCCGGGGCGCCCGCGGCGTCCGGGCGCAGGTACACCCGGCCCTCCAGCTCCAGTCGCTCGGCGAGGTCGGCGTCCAGGTCGGCCTCGGCGAGGTCCTCGACGTCGAGCAGGACGATCGGGTCGGTGGAGAGCGTGACGGTCATGGCGGGCGTCCGTTCCGTTCGAGGCCGGGTCCGTCCCGGCAGGAACGACGATCCGGCCCGCTCCGCAGCACCCCTGCGAGAGAGCCGCACGATTCCCGCAAGACCAGGCGCGGTCGCCCCAGCCCCCCGCAGGACCGGTTCGACCGCTAGGGTCGTCGCCGTCGGGAAGGCCCTGCGCACTGGCAGGACCCCGATGCACCACCTCAGCTAGGAGCGAGCAATGCCCGAAGGAACTGTCAAGTGGTTCAACGCGGAGAAGGGGTTCGGCTTCGCCACCCCTGACGGTGGCGGACCGGATGTGTTCGTCCACTACTCGGCCATCCAGACCAGCGGGTACCGCTCGCTCGACGAAGGCCAGCGGATCTCGTTCGACATCGAGCAGGGCCAGAAGGGCCCGCAGGCGGCGAACGTCAACCCGCTCTGATCGACCGATCGACACGGCGCCCCCGTCCGGCTCAGCCGGGCGGGGGCGCCGTCGTTCCCGGGACTAGCGGGCCCGGGGCACGTACCCCCCGATGAGCGCCGACATGAGCAGCGCGCCGGCGTCCGGCCCCACCGCCGCGGCGGCGTCGGCGAACGCCCGCCACCGGGCCTGCTCCACGTCGGTCGGCGCGTTCTCCGCCCGGGCGGCGAGCTGCTCGAGCAGCCGGTTCCACTCCCCCTGCGGCGTGGGCCAGAGTCCGGCCAGCCGCCGCGCCTCCGCCGAGATGCCGGTGAACCGCACGATCTCCCCGGCGTAGTTCGTCAGGGCCTCGACGTAGCCCGCCGACACCAGCGCCCGCGCCGCCGCCGTCACCTCCGGCTTGGGCAGCCCGCTCGCCGGCACCACCTGACCGAGGTAGGGGTTGCCGCCGTACTCGGGCCCGTCGACCAGGCGGGCGATCGCGCGCAGCACCGGCAGGTCGCGGGTGAACCAGACGTCGGGCAGCGGGGTGTCCAGCGAGCGCACCGGTCCAGTCTCCGCCGGGTGCGGCGCCGTGCCGTCACCAGGGTCGGCCCGTGGCGGGTGGCTCGTACCGTTGAGGGCATGACGACGTCCGCGCAGAACCAGCCGAAGGTCAGCAAGAGCGACGAGGAGTGGCGGGCGCAGCTGTCGCCCGAGGAGTACGCCGTCCTCCGCCAGGCCGGCACCGAGCGGCCGTGGACCGGGGAGTACGTCGACACCAAGACGCAGGGCGTCTACAGCTGCCGCGCCTGCGGAGCCGAGCTGTTCCGGTCGGAGACGAAGTTCGACTCGCACTGCGGCTGGCCGTCGTTCTACGAGCCCTCGTCCGCCGACAACGTGGTGCTCCGCGAGGACCGCAGCCTCGGGATGGTGCGCACCGAGGTCCTCTGCGGCACCTGCCACAGCCACCTCGGCCACGTCTTCGACGACGCCCCGCAGACCCCGACCGGCGACCGCTTCTGCATCAACTCGGTGAGCATCCGCCTGGAGCCCGCACAGGGCTGAGCCCTCCCCGAGATGCGCCTGAGGGCGGTCACCCCGGCTGGGGTGACCGCCCTCAGGCGCATGTGGAGAACGTCAGCGCGTACCCCGGGCAGCGAGTGGTGAGTTGCCGTGGTCTCGAGAACCCGGAGACCACGACGACTCGCCACTCGACGATGTCAGGGGAGGTCCTGCACCAGCTCCGCGACCGACTTGCGGACGCCGGTGTAGAACGGCACCTCCTCGCGGACGTGCCGCCGGGCGGTCGAGGCCCGCAGCTCACGCATCAGGTCGACGATGCGGTACAGCTCGTCGGCCTCGAAGGCGAGCATCCACTCGTAGTCGCCGAGGGCGAACGAGGCCACGGTGTTGGCGCGGACGTCGGCGTACCCGCGCGCCATGCGGCCGTGCTCGGCGAGCATCGCGCGGCGCTCCTCGTCGGGCAGCAGGTACCACTCGTAGGACCGCACGAACGGGTAGACGCACACGTAGCGGCGCGGCTCCTCGTCGGCGAGGAACGCCGGGATGTGGCTGCGGTTGAACTCGGCCGGCCGGTGCAGGGCCATCTGGGACCACACGGGCTCGAGGTGCCGGCCCAGCGCGGTGCGGCGCAGCCGGGTATAGGCCTCCTGCAGCGCCTCGGGGGTCGAGGCGTGCCACCAGACCATCAGGTCGGCGTCGGCCCGCAGGCCGCTCACGTCGTAGGTCCCGCGGACGACGACGTCCTTGCCGGCGAGCTCGTCGAGCAGCCCCTGCGCCTCGTCGGCGACGGCGGTGCGCTGCTCCTCGCCCAGCGGGCGGGCCAGCCGGAACACCGACCACATCGTGTAGCGGATGGTGGCGTTCAACTCGTTCGCCCGCTTGCCGATGCTGCGCTGGTCGGTCTGCTCGCTCATGGCCCCATCATCCCCCGCGGTGCCGGGCGACCGCCGCCCGCCCGACGGTGGGCGGACGGCGGCGGCCTCCCTGCCCCCGCCGCGAGCTCGCGAGTGGGGGGCAGCGAGGTCCTTGCTCAGCGGGAGGCCGAGCCGGGCTCCCGCAGGTCGCGGACGGGCTCGGTGTGGGCCTCACGGCAGTCGCTGCACGCGGCCATCCACACGTGGTGCCGCAGGCAGCGGGCGGGTCGGGAAACGGGTCGGACAGGGTGGTGCACGGAACTCACTGCGGACTCAACGACCCCGCGCACGTCCCCATGCCCCGGCCCACCGTGGCGTCGGCCACGGCAGTTCCGTCCCCTGGGCGGCACGGTCACCGGCGGGCACGGGGTCGGCGTCCTCGACCCCCGGCAGGGGCGTCGAAGGGGCCTCACCGGAGGCGCACCCGGTCCTTGGTCAGCTCGGCCACCGACGTCACACCGGTCAGCTGCATGGCCGTGACCATCTCCTTCCGGAGGATCTCCAGGACCCGGTCGACCCCGGCCTCTCCCCCGGCCATCAGGCCGTAGAGGTAGGCCCGGCCCACGAGTGCCGCGCGGGCCCCGAGGGTGACCGCGGCCATGACGTCCGACCCGGACATGACCCCACCGTCGACGTAGACCTCGGCCCGCTCCCCGATCGCCTCGGCGATGGCCGGCAACTGCTCCAGCGGGGTCGGCGACTGGTCGAGCTGGCGGCCGCCGTGGTTGGACACGACGACGCCGTCGGCGCCGGCGTCCACGGCCGCCACCGCGTCGTCGACCGTGAGGAGGCCCTTGACGATCAACGGGCCGGACCACGTGTCGCGCAACCAGCGGACGTCGGCCAGGGTCGCGCTCGGGTCGAACACCTGGCTGGCGAGGTCGGAGACCGTCCCGGCGAACGAGTTCAGCGAGGCGAACTCCAGGGGCTCGGTGGTCAGCAGGTTCGCCCACCAGGAAGGGTGCCGGGCGCCGTCGAGGATCGTCCGGGCGGTCAGCGCCGGCGGGATCGTCATCCCGTTGCGCACGTCCCGCAGGCGCAGGCCACCCACCGGGGTGTCCACGGTCAGGACCAGGGCCTCGTAGCCGTTCTCGGCCGCGCGTCGGACGATCTCGGTGCTCGCGGCGCGGTCGCGCCACAGGTAGAGCTGGAACCAGCGACGGGCCTCCGGCGCCTCCGCGGCCAGCCGCTCCGGCGACGTCGTCCCCATGGTGGACAGGGCGTAGGGCACGCCGGCCCGGGCGGCGGCACGCGCCACGGCGGGCTCGCCCTGGTGGTTCATCATCCGCGTGAACCCGGTCGGGGCCATGACCAGGGGCAGGGCGGCGGGCCGACCGAGGACGGTGGTCGAGACGTCGACCGAGGAGACGTCCCGGAGCACGGTGGGCAGGAACTCGACCCGGTCGAAGGCCGCCCGGGACCGGCGGAGGCTCACCTCTCGACCCGCCCCGCCGTCGGTGTAGTCGAACACCGCCCGGGGGACGCGCCGCCGGGCCTGGTCCCGCAGGTCCTCCACCGACGCGGCCCGGCGCAGTCGCCGGGCCGTCCGGTCCAGCGTCATCGGCTGGACCTGCAGGAGCGGGCGGAACTCCGACCACCGTGGCAACCGACGCTGTGTCATGGGCTTCCTCCACCGTGCGAGTGAGAAGGGGACGACCCGAGCAGACGATGCCCTGCATCCTGCACGCAGGGGCCCAGCAGCGCGGCCCTCCCGCCCGTCGCCACGGCCGACCTGCGCGCAGCACTCCGGGGCCCCCGCTGGGGGCTCAGAGCAGCGCGTCGACCGCGTGGTACGCGTCGCGGATGCACGCCGGCACGCCGACGCCGCGGAACGCCGCCCCGGCGACGGCCAGCCCCGGCACCGCGCTCACGGCCGCGCGGACGGCGTCCACCCGCTCCTGGTGGCCGACCAGGTACTGCGGCAGCCCGCCACCCCAGCGGACGACGCGGGTGGCGACCGGCTCGGGCCGGGACAGCTGCAGCAGGTCGGCGACGTCGGCGACCACGGCGGCGGCGAGGTCGTCGTCGTCCCGCTGGAGCTCGCGCTCGTCGCGGAACCGGCCCACCGACGAGCGCACCAGCAGGTGCTCGCCGTCCAGGTGCGGCCACTTGCGCGAGGAGACGGTGACCCCCTTGACCAGCCGGCCGGTCACCGGCGGCACCAGCAGCCCGGACCCGGCGGCCACCTCCTGCGCCGGGAAGGCCATGGCGACGACGGCCATCGACGCGTACGGGATGCCCTGCAGCGGCTCGACCGCGCCGGGCGCGACCCCGGCCAGCAGCCGGGCGGCCTTGGGTGCCGGCGCGGTCACCAGGACGGCGTCCGCGCTCAGCCGCTCCGGTGCGTTCACCCGGCCGATCGAGAGCTCGAAGCCCGACGGCGTCCGCACCAGGCCGTGCGCCGGCGTGCGCAGCCGGACCTCGGCGCCGGAGGCCGCGACCAGCGCGGCGGGCAGCGAGCCGATGCCCTCGTCGACGGTCACGAACACCGGGCTGCCTGCGTCGAAGCGGCTGCGCGCCCCGGCGTCGCGGGCAGCGGCGGCCGCGCCCAGCACCCACCCGGCGGCGGGCAGGTGGGCGGCCAGCTGCGGCATGGTGGCCCTCAGCGACAGCTCGTCGGCGCGCCCGGCGTAGACCCCGCCGAGCAGCGGCTCGACCAGCCGGTCGACGACCTCGTCGCCGAGCCGCGCGCGCAGCAGGGCGCCGACCGCGACGTCCCCGTCCAGGGTCAGCGGCGGCAGGTCGGCCTCGGCGGCCACCCGCGCCACGCCGTCCGGCGTCAGGACGCCGTCGAGCCCCTCGGCCGACGCCGGGACACCGAGCACCGTGCCGGCCGGCAGCGGGTACCGGCCGTCGGGCAGCACCACCGCCGCCTGCGTGGTGGCCGGGGCGACCAGCCGATCGGCCAGGCCGAGCCGCTCCACCAGCTGCACCGCCTCGGGCACCCGCGCGAGCATCGCCTCGGGGCCGGTGTCGTACCAGTGCCCGGCCAGCTCGACGCG
>DATIMX010000396.1:0-2898 GCA_035474935.1 Geodermatophilus sp.
CGCCTTGCCCTGCTCGGCGCCCTTGCGGCTGTCGCTCTGCGCCTTGCGGAACAGTTCGGCGACCTCGTTGTCACCGTCCCGTTGCGCGTCCTGGATGTAGGTCTCCAGGCGCAGCGCATTGCTCAGGCACTGCTCGGTGAACCAGATGAGGTTGTAGTCCTTGTCTTTGGTGCCGGTGACGTCGCCGGTCTCCGTGGTCTGGCTCATCGCGTTCCTCCTCGACGGCTGCTCGGGCACTTGCGCGCCGGCGCCCCCGTAACGCTGCCGCGGAGACGACGGCAGGGGCCAGTCCATCGGATCGGCCGCCGGAACGGAACGGGGGCGTGCGCCGCGCCGTCGATCGGGGTCAGCAGGGGCGCGTGCCGGCGAGCTCGCGGGCGGCCGCGGCCGCGTCGGCGTCGAGCACGCGGGCGCGCTCCTGGCGTTCGATGAGCTGGTGGTAGCGGGTCCAGGCCTCCTCGGGCCGGACGTCGAGCGCCGCGGCGATCTGCTCCCAGGAGGCGCCGCCGCGCAGCGCGGCTCGGAAGCCGGTCAGCTGGCTGTCGTGGGCCTTGCGCGCGACGACCTCGCCGAGCGCGAGCAGCTCCAGCGACTCGGGGACGTCGAGCGAGGTGCCGGCCGACCTGAACGAGGTCCAGTCGTCGGCGTCGACGTCCTGCGCGGTGTTCAGCGTGGTCTCCCCGCTGTCCCGCCGGGCCAGGAAGTCCAGGCGGGTGACGGCCGTCGTCAGGGAGAACTCCTGTTCGAGGGCGTCCGGTGTGATGCTCATGCGGCATCCCATCCCCGGGGTGCGCCGCAGGTCAAACGCGGTGCGACCGTGATCCACCCGACTGCGCGAGCCCCGACCGACCGCGCCCGGGCGTGCACGTGCAGCCCGCCCCGGACAGCCGCGAGGGCCCGCTCCCGGGTGGGAACGGGCCCTCGCGAGGGGTGGTGCAGCGTCACTCGGAGACGCCCACGGCCTCCTTGGCCAGCGCGGCCAGCTGCGTCTGCGTGGCGTTGACGACGCTGGTCCGGTTCTTGTGGGTCTCCTCGTAGCGGATGATCACCCGGACGTCGTGGGCGCTCTTGAGCTCCTTGACCGCCTTGATGGCGTCCTGGGTCGACAGCGAGTCATAGCCCTTGATCGGCAGCTCGTCGGCGCTGACGTCGCCGAGCTCCTCGCGGGCGGCCTTGGCGGCGTTGGCGGCGTCCTTGTTGCCCTCGCGGCGGGCGATCCGCTCGGCCCGGCGCAGCGCGGCGCTGCGGCCGACGGTCAGCGTCTCGCGGACGGCGTCGCTGAACGACGAGGCCTTGTCGGACGCCTCGTTCAGCCGCTCGCCGGCCTGCTCGCGGCGCTGGTGCACCGACTCGACGACCTCGTTGACCCGGTTGGTCCAGAAGCGGATCGGGGAGTTGGCGGCGCGGGCGGCGCTGCCGGCGACCCGCTGCAGCGCGGTGGCCTGCAGCGCGGCCGGGCCGCCCATGGCCTCCTCGGCGAGGACGACGGTCAGCCACTCGACGGTGGCCTTGTGCGCGGTGACCAGCCGCTCGGCGAGCTGGCGGACCTTCGGCAGCTCGGCCTGCTCGGCGAGGACCTTGAGGTAGATGGCGCGGTCGAGCAGCTGGTGCTCCAGCGACAGGTCCTGCAGCAGGGCCTCCTCCAGCGGCTCGGCCTGCTCGAAGCCGGCCTTGAGGACGGCGGAGAGACGACCCACGGCCGGGGTCACGACGTCCGGCACGCCACCGAGGGCGCGCAGCTGGTCGGTGATGGCCCGGGTCCGCTCGGCGGCGTTGTCGGCGTTCTGGGTCAGCTCACGACGCACGGCCTCGGTGCGAGCCTGCGAGACGCGGGTGCGGGCGACCTGCTCCTCGGTCTGGGTCAGCAAGACGAGGGCACGGAGCTGGTTGATGATCTTGGCGTTGTCGGTCATGACGGGGGGGACTCCAGACATCGGGGATGACCTGACGTCCAACACCATGCCCGACATCAGCGCTTGCTAACTACTGCAAGCGCATTGCTTGCTGTGAACCGCATCACGACACGTCGACCTGTCGACAGGTCGACGTGTCGTGCTGCGGTGGGCTGGTCGGCTCAGCGCGCAGGGACGGCGGGCTTCGACGGGCGGTCCAGGCGGAGCACCGGCTGGGTCAGCTCGTCGGCCAGCGGCGACCGGGGCCGCACCGTGGCCACCGGGACCACCGGGACCACCGCGCCGCAGCCGACGCAGAACCGGCCCTGCTGACGGGCCGCACCGCACTTCGCACACGCCGACATCGGCGTCCTCCTCGTCCTCGGGAAGTCCGGCGACTTCGCTCGGCCGGACCCTGCCAGGACGGCGGCCCGCTCCGGTGCGGAGTGGGACGGGTGGGACGAGCCGTCGTCCAACCGTTGCGGAACGATCACGCGAGCAGGTCGAGCAGCCGGTCGAGGAGGGGCACCTGGCCCCCTACCAGCTTCCCGCGGGCCTCGTCGACGGTCAGCCAGGCGGCGCGGTCGATCTCGGGGAACTCCTGCACGCGCCCCGAGCGCGGCGGCCACTCCAGGGAGAAGGTGTTGCTGACCGCGGCCGCCGCGTCCAGGTCGCCCTCCGCGGCCCAGACGGTGAGCCGCTTGCCGCCGGACTGCCGGACCTCACCGAGCGGCACGAGATCGGTGACCGGTGCCGGGGAGCCCAGCTCCTCGGCGAACTCCCGCAGGGCGACGTCCCGCGGCTCCTCGTCCGGGCCGTGCTCGCCCTTGGGGATCGACCAGGCGCCGGCGTCCTTGCGCGCCCAGAACGGCCCGCCCATGTGCCCGACGAGCACCTCCACGCCGCGCTCGGGGTCCCGCCGGTAGAGCAGCAGCCCCGCACTGGTCCTCGGCACACGCGCATCCTCCCCGCGTCGGGTTCCTGCCCGCAGGTCGTGGGGGGGGGG
>DATIMX010000397.1:0-3192 GCA_035474935.1 Geodermatophilus sp.
GACACCTTGACGCCGTTCTCGGTGTTCTGCACGCCCGAGAAGCGGCTGCCCAGCTCGAAGCCGATCTTGCGGCGGCGGAAGGCGCGCTCCAGGAGCTTGGAGGAGGCCTCGTCCTCGAGCGGGACGAGGTGCGGGAGGGCCTCGATGATGGTGACGTCGACGCCGAAGGACTTCCAGGCGCTGGCGAACTCGCAGCCGATGACGCCGCCACCGAGGATGATCGCCGAGGCCGGCACCCGGTCCAGGGTCAGTGCGTGGTCGCTGGTGATGACCCGGGTGCCATCGACCTCGAGGCCGGGTAGCGAGCGCGCGTAGGAACCGGTGGCCAGCAGGATGTGCTTGCCCTCGTACCGCTGGCCGTTGACCTCGACGGCGGTCGGGGAGACCAGCCGGCCCTCGCCCTCGACGTAGTTGATCTTGCGGCTCTTGATCAGCCCCTGCAGACCCTTGTAGAGCCGGGAGACCACGCCGTCCTTGTAGCCGTTGACGCCGTCCATGTCGATGCCGGCCAGTGACGTCTTGACGCCGAACTGCTCGCCCTCGCGGGCCAGGTCCGCGACCTCGCCGGCGTGCAGCAGGGCCTTGGTCGGGATGCAGCCGCGGTGCAGGCAGGTGCCGCCGACCTTGTCCCTCTCGACGAGGACGACGGACATGCCCAGTTCGGCGGCGCGCAGCGCGGCGGCGTAGCCACCCGAGCCACCACCGAGGATGACCAGGTCGGCGGGGGAGGTGGGTGCGCTCACGAGTTCTCCTCGGGTGCCGGGGTCCCGCCCGCGTCCAGGCGGCCGGGTGATGGTCCGCGCCCATCCTGCCACTCCGGGAACGCGGTGGTGAGCCGCACCGTTGCCAGCGCGACGTCGCGATGCGGACGCGACCCGGTCGGGACAGGGGTGGGCATGGGTTTGTGGAGCCGACTGCGGCGGCGGGCGCCCGGCCGCGGCACGCTCGACCGGGGCTCCGGCCGGGCCGACGTCACCCACCTCGAGCAGTTCGCTGCCAGTAGGCGCGGCGTCGAGGGGTACGTCGAGCCCCGGACGGCGGTCACCGAGACCACGATCGTCCTGGTCGCCGCGGACGGCGAGTGGACCCGGCGCCGGATCGACGGCCCGGACACCGCCCGGCGGCTGTCCCGCGAGCTTGGCATCCCCGTCTACGACGCGCAGGTGACCGGCTACCCGCAGCGGATGCGGGACTGGAAGAAGGACCCCCCTCCCCCCTCCCCTCGCAGGCTCGGGGAGAGACCCTGAGGGGGGCCTTCCAGTTCCTCACGTGGCGATGAGGTCCTCGATCGTCGCGAGCAGGGTGCGCACCGGGACGCCGGTGCCGCCCTTGGGCGTGTACCCCCACGGCGAGCCGGTGTTGTAGCTCGGGCCCGCGATGTCGATGTGCGCCCACGGCAGCCCGCCCGGGACGAACTCGGCGAGGAAGTGCGCCCCGACCAGCATGCCGCCCATCCGGTCGGCGTTGGCGTTGACGAAGTCGGCGATCGGCGAGTCCAGCCCGCGGCGCAGTTCGGCCGGCATCGGCATCGCCCACATCGCCTCGCCGCTGCGGGCCGAGGCGGCCACGACGGCGTCCCGCATGTCGTCGCTGCCCATCACGCCGGCGGTGCGCGAGCCGAGGGCGACCAGCTGTGCGCCGGTGAGCGTCGAGGTCTCCAGGATCGCGTCGGGGGAGTCCTCGGCGGCCCGGGCCAGGGCGTCGGCCAGGATCACGCGGCCCTCGGCGTCGGTGTTGGTGATCTCGGCCTTCTTGCCGTTGCGGAAGGTCACCACGTCGGCCGGGCGGTAGGCCGAGCCGCTGGGCAGGTTCTCGGCCATCGGCACGGTGGCGGTGACCTCGACGGGCAGGCCGAGCTCGGCGACCAGGCAGACGGTGGCGATCACGGCGGCCGCGCCGGCCATGTCGCTGGTCATGTGGTGCATGTTCGCGGCCGGCTTGATCGACAGGCCGCCGCTGTCGAAGGTGATGCCCTTGCCGACCAGTGCGACCTTCTTGCGCGCCTTCCTCCCGCGGTAGGTCAGCCGGAGCAGGCGGGGCCCACGGGTGGAACCGCCGCCGACGGCCAGGACGCCGCCGTAGCCGCCGGCGGCCAGGGCCTCCTCGTCGAGCAGCTCGACGTCCAGCCCGGCACGCTTGCCCGCAGCGGCGCCGCGCGCCGCGAGCTCGGCGGGGAAGAGGTCGTTGGGCGGGGTGTTGACCAGATCGCGCACCAGCGCGACGGCATCGGCGACGGCGCGGGCGCGCTCCAGCGGTCCCTTCGCGGCCCCGGCCTCGGGGACGACGACGGCGAACTCCCGCGGCGGGACGGGCCGGCCGGCGGAGTCGGACTTGTAGGCGGTGAACTCGTAGGCGCCGAGCAGGCTGCCCTCGCCGACGGCGTGCAGGCGCAGCTCGTCGGGCGTCCCGCCGATCGCGGCCAGCAGGGTGACGACCGAGCCGCGTCCCGACAGCGCCCGGCTGGCGGCACCGGCGGCCCGGCGGACCGCCTCGGCGGCGTACGCGCCCCCAGCCTGGGGCGCGCCGAGGCCGGCGGCGGCGACGACGGGGAACGGGCCCTGGCCGAGCGCGGCGACCCGGGTGACCTCGTCCTCCGCACCGCGGGCGCCCAGGTCGGCGAGGGCGGGCAGCAGGCGGCCGCCCAGCAGCCGGTCGACGGCCTCCGCGCCGGGGGTGGGGAGCGGGCCGTCGGGCCCCTTCCCGATGCCGACGACGACGGCGTCGGCGGAGAGCTTCTCGAGCGGGCGGTCGGTGGCGGAGATCGTCGGCGGCACCGCTCGATCCTAGAAGGACCCTCCTGCCCCCCACCGTTCGCCGGCTGACGGCGGGCCCCTGCAGGAGGGCCGTCCGGTGCCCGCGGCGAGCGCTAGCGTGCCGTCCGTGACCCCGCGGACCTCCCCCCTGCACGACCGGCACGTCGCGGCCGGGGCCAAACTGGCCGACTTCGGCGGCTGGTCGATGCCGATCGAGTACGCCGGCGGCGGGGTGCTGGCCGAGCACGAGGCCGTCCGCACCCGCGTCGGCCTGTTCGACGTCTCGCACCTGGGCACCGCCACGGTGCGCGGCCCGGGTGCGGCGGCCTTCGTCGACAGCTGCCTGACCAACGACCTGTCGCGCATCGGACCGGGCCAGGCGCAGTACACGATGTGCTGCCTGCCCGACGGCGACCCGCGTGCCGGGGGAGTGGTCGAC
>DATIMX010000398.1:0-13431 GCA_035474935.1 Geodermatophilus sp.
CGCCGCCGCACGAGGTGCCCGTGCTCGACCTGCCCGAGGAGCACTACGAGCCGCCGGCTCCCCCGCCCGTCCCGGTCCCGGCCCCGCACGCGCTCTACGCGGGGCTGCTGATCCTGCTCGGCCTCGTGCTCATCGCCGTCCCCGGGTCACTGCGGCTGTCGGCGGACCTGGGACTGGTGCTCGGGGTCGCGGCGATCGCGGGCGGTGCGGCGATGCTCGTGTCCCGGATGCGCGACCGCTCCGACCACGACGGGGACGACGGCGCCGTCGTCTGACGGCTCAGACCTCGCCCTCGGCGACGGCGCGGCGGACGAGGTCCGCGGCACCGACCATGCCCGCCTGCGCGCCGAGCTCGGCGGCCACGATCCGCGGGCCGGGACGGAACCCCCGCCCGGGCAGCGCCCGCTGCAGCCGGGCCCGCGCCGGCCCCAGGACCATCTCGCCCAGCACGCTCACACCCCCGCCGATCACCACGACCTCGGGATCCAGGACGGCGGCCAGGTCGGCGATCCCCTGGCCGAGCCACACCCCGACCTCGGTGACCAGTTCGAGCGCCAGCGGGTCGCCGTCATGGGCCGCGCGGGCGACGTCCTCGCCGGTCAGCCGGGACGCCTGGCCGTCCACCCGCTCCAGCAGCATCGCCGCGGCGGCCGGCGAGGTGCTCGCCACCTCGCGGGCGGTCTGCCCCAGCGCCGAGCCGCTGGCGTACTGCTCCCAGCAGCCCCGGTTGCCGCAGGCGCACAGCCGCCCGTCGGGGACGACGCGCATGTGGCCCCACTCCCCCGCGACGCCGTGCGAGCCGCGCTGCAGCCGGCCGTCCATGACGATGCCGCCGCCGATGCCCGTGCCCAGGGTGATCATCAGCGCGAGGTCCGCCCCTCGGGCGGCGCCGTAGCGGTACTCGGCCCAGGCCGCGGCGTCCGCGTCGTTGCCCACCCACATCGGCCGCTGCAGCCGGGCGGCGAGGTCCTTGCGCAGCGTCGAGTTCCGCCAGGCCAGGTGCGGGCTGAACAGCACGGTGTCGCCCGTGCGGTCGAACCAGCCCGCAGCCCCCACTCCCACGCCGACCAGCGGGCCGTCGTGCCCGCGGGCGAGCACCTCCACCACGGCGGCGATGGCGTCCTCGGTCTCCCGCACCGACGCGCCGGGGGTCGCCCGCCGCGCGGTGGCGAGCACCGTGCCGTCCGGGGCGACGACGCCACCGGCCACCTTCGTGCCGCCGATGTCGATGCCCAGGGCGGGCAGGTCGGCGGCGTCACTCGCGGCGGCGTGGGGAGGGGGTTGCACGGCCACTCAGGCGATCTCGATGTGCTGGACCGGCGGAGCGGGTGGCGCGGGCTCCGCCGCCTCCGCCTCGGCTTCCGGCGCGGGGGCGGGCGCAGGGGCGGGCGCCCGCTCGGAGACGGTGCGCAGGGCCGCCGCGGCGGCGGTGAGGACGTCGGCCAGCGCGTCGGTCACCTCGGGGCGCTCGCCGCGCACCACGGCGGCGACCTGGCACACCGGGCACCAGCGGCAGTCGGACGGGTGGGCACCGGCGCCGTCCTCCTCGCGGAGGGCGGCCCCCAGGGTCTGGCCCAGCCCGGTCACCAGCCGGCGGGCCTGCTCGACCCAGTCGGGTGCGTCGTTCACGGCGTGCTCCCCTCGGCGGCCAGCAGGTCGGCCGGCCACAGCTGCGGATCGGGTGTGAAGGTGACCTCGAGTCGCGCGCGGGCGGTCCCGGCGTCGGCGAGGGTGCCGCCGGTGACCACGCACCGGCGCAGCAGCGAGTCCAGCCGGACCGAGCGGCGCGCCCCCGCCGCGGTCACGACCAGGTCGTCCTGCCAGCGGGTGAGGTCCAGGCCGGCGCGCTCGGCCCAGGGCAGCGGCAGCACCAGGCGGCGGACGCCGTCGGCCCGGGCGACCGACGGCGTCAGGGCGGCGGCCGGCGCGGCGCCGTCCCCCGTGGGCAGGAGGGCGGTCAGCGCCGCGACGTCCGCCGGCTCCTGCGCCGACTCCGCCACCCGCCGCAGCGGGGCGAGCTCGGCGAGGGCGGTGAGCGCGGCGTCCTGCTCGGCGGCGCGCCGCGTCCACCACTCCCCCGGCCCGCCGTCGGGCAGCACCCGAGCGAGGACGGCGGACGGCTGCTGGCCGTGCAGCGCCAGCGCGGTCACCGCCCGGCGCAGCGCCGGGACGGCACCGGCCCGGGGCACGGCGACCAGCCGCACCTCGGTGGACGCCGGGTCGTCCAGGGGCAGCCGGCCCAGCGCCGCCTCCAGGGGCGGCACCGCATCGAGGACCGCGTCGACCGGCCCGCGGGGCGCCGCGCCGGAGCGCACCGCGGCGGTCCGGACCGCGCCCAGCATGCGCAGCCGGGTCGGCAGCGCCTGGTCCAGCCACCAGCGCAGCGCACCGGGCAGGCCGACCAGCGCGGTGCCCGACTCCAGCGGGCCGGCGTCGACGACCACCGTGTCGGCCTCGTCGTCGGCGGCGGCGCGGGCCAGCCGGGCGAGCAGGGCCAGCTCGGCGGCCCCCGGAAGAGGCACCACCGAGGTGGGTGGGGGCGGCGTCAGGCCCGGGACGGCGTCCAGCGCGTCCCCGGCCGACGTCCACAGCGACTCGGCCGCCGCCAGCGGCGAGACCGCCGTGACGGCCAGGCCGCGGACGTCGTCGAGCCCGGCCGGCCGCGGGCCGGGCCGGGTGAGCAGCAGGGTGCGGGTGCCGTCGGCGGCGGCGCGGACGGCGGTGGCCGCCGCGAGGGTCGAGGTACCGGCCCCACCGGGGCCGGTGAGGAGGAGCGTGCGCACCGGCGGCCTAGCCCTCCACGCGCTTCTTCAGCTCCTTGAGGGCCGTGTCGAGGATGACCTTCTCGGCCTTGCGCTTGATCATCCCCAGCATCGGGATGGAGAGGTCGATCGCGATCGCGTAGGTGACGTCGGTGGTGCCCGGCGCGGTCTCGCTGAGGGTGTAGGAGCCCTCCTGCCGCTTCTGCATCTGGCCCTGCACCAGGTGCCAGGACACCCGCCGGTCGTCGTCCCAGGTGTACTCGAGGACGTAGTCGTCCTTCACCGCGCCGGCGTCGAGGACGAAGTGCACGCGGCGGGCCCGGCCGTCCGGCCCGGTCTCCAGGACGTCGACCTGCTTGGCCGCGGCGACCCACTCCGGGTACGACGGGAAATCGGCGATGACCGCCATGACGTCGGACGGCGGGGCCGCGACCGTGATCGACTGGGTGGACTGGTCGGCCATGCGGAGCAGGCTAACCGCTCGACCCCACCCGGGCGGGGTGCGACGGCAACTCTCCCTACTCACGGGTAGGGAGCACCGACTAGATTCGCCCGGGACGGCCCGCGACCTGGGTCCGGGCGACGGTGCCCGGGCCGGGCGGGCAGGAGAGGACGAGGCGTGCGCGAGTTCAGCGTCCCCGCGACCACCGAGGTCGGCTCGGACGAGGCCCTGACCGACATGCTGGTCGAGAACGTCACCCGGCACGGCGACGAGGTCGGCCTGCGGCGCCGGGTCGACGGCCGGTGGGTCGACGTGACGTGGCGGCAGTTCGGCGAGGAGGTCCGCGGCGTCGCCAAGGGCCTGGTCGCCGCAGGTGTCGCTGCCGGGGACCGGGTCGCCCTCCAGGCCAAGACGCGCTACGAGTGGACGGTCCTCGACTACGCGATCTGGACCGCCGGCGGCGTCGTCGTCCCGGTCTACGAGACCTCCAGCGCCGACCAGGTCGCCTGGATCCTGTCCGACTCCGGCGCCACCGCGGCCGTCGTGGAGCGCGACGAGCACGCGTCGGCCGTCGAGTCGGTCCGTGACCAGGCACCCGCCCTGAAGGCCGTGTACGTCATCGACGACGACGCGATCGGCACCCTCACCGTCGCCGGCCAGGACGTGCCCGACAGCGAGCTCGACGCCCGCCGGGCGACGCTGCACGCCGACAGCCTGGCCACGCTCATCTACACCAGCGGCACCACTGGCCGGCCCAAGGGCTGCGAGCTGACGCACCGCAACTTCCTCTTCGAGATCGGCAACGGCATCACGCTGCTCGACCGGTACATCAACGCGCAGAGCTCGCTGCTGCTGTTCATCCCGCTGGCCCACGTGCTCGCCCGGGTGCTGCAGATCGGTGCGATCAGGAACCGCACGGTCATCGGCCACACCCCGGACGTGAAGAACCTGGTCGAGGACCTCGGCGAGTTCAAGCCGACCTTCGTGCTCGCCGTCCCCCGGGTGTTCGAGAAGGTCTACAACTCCGCGAAGGCCAAGGCGGAGGGCGACGGCAAGGGCAAGATCTTCGACCGGGCCGCGCAGGTGGCCATCGACTGGTCCCGCGCGCAGGACACCGGCGGCCCCGGCCTCGCGCTGCGCGCCCAGCACGCGCTGTTCGACCGGCTCGTCTACGGCAAGCTGCGCGCGGCGCTCGGCGGCCGCTGCTTGGGCGCCATCTCCGGCGGCGCCCCGCTGGGCGAGCGGCTCGGCCACTTCTTCCGCGGCATCGGCGTTCCCGTCTTCGAGGGCTACGGCCTGACCGAGACCACCGCCGCCGCCTCGGTCAACCACGACGAGGCGCTGCGCATCGGCACCGTCGGCCGGCCACTGCCCGGTGTCGCGTTCGCGATCGCCGACGACGGCGAGATCCTCGTCCGCGGCGGCATCGTGATGCGCGGCTACTGGAAGAACGACAAGGCCACCGAGGAGGCCATCGACGCCGACGGCTGGTTCCACACCGGTGACCTCGGCGAGATCGACGCCGACGGCTTCGTGAGGATCACCGGGCGCAAGAAGGAGATCCTGGTGACCGCGGGCGGCAAGAACGTCGCCCCCGCCGTCCTCGAGGACCGGCTGCGTGCCCACCGCCTGGTCAGCCAGTGCATCGTCGTCGGCGACCAGCGGCCCTTCATCGCCGCGCTCATCACCCTCGACGAGGAGGCGCTGCCGCAGTGGCTGGCGGCCAAGGGCAAGGACCCCGGCCTCACCGCCGCCCAGCTCACCGAGGACCCCGACGTGCTCGCCGAGCTCGCCGCCGCGGTCGAGGACGCCAACAGGGCGGTGTCCCACGCCGAGGCGATCAAGAAGTTCCGCGTGCTCGGCACCGACTTCACCGAGGACAACGGGATGCTCACGCCGAGCCTGAAGCTCAAGCGCTCCGTGGTGCTCAAGGAGTTCGACGACGAGGTCGAGGACCTCTACCGGAAGGACCCCGCCCCACGCCCCTCCCACGCTTAGAACGGGGCCGTCAGCCGTCGGGGTCGAGCAGGGCGGCGAAGGTGCCGGCGATCGTCGTCCACGACCACCGCTGCTCGACCCACTCCCGGCCGGCCGCGCCCATCCGGCGGGCGCGCTGCGGGTCGTCGAGCAGGCCGGTGAGGACGGCGGCCACGGCCTCCGCGGAACGCGGGTCGCCCACCACGTGCCCGGTGACGCCCTCCCGCACCGTCTCCGGCGCGCCGCCGGAGGTGCCGGCCACCACGGGCCGGCCGCAGGCGGCCGCCTCGAGGTACACCATGCCCAGGCCCTCGACGTCCAGCCCGCCGCGGCGGGTGCGGCAGGGCATGGCGAACACGTCGCCTGCCGCGTAGTGCTCGGGCAGCTGCTCCGGTGGCACCGGCCCGGTGAGGACGACGGAGCGCTCCAGCCCGCGCGCGGCGACCTCCCGGCGCAGGCGGTCCTCCAGCGGGCCGCCGCCGACGAGCAGCAGCCGCGCGTCGGGGTGCCGCGCGAGCACCCGTGGCCACGCCGCGACCAGCACGTCCTGGCCCTTGCGCGGCACCAGCCGTGAGACGCAGGCGACGACCGGTGCGCTGCCCAGCCCGTGGCGCGCCCGCACCGCCGCCCCGTCGGCGTCCGGGGTGAAGCGGTCGACGTCCACCCCGGGCGAGAGCTGGGCCATCCGGGTGACCCCGTCCAGCGCCGGCGCCAGCCGGTCGCGCGTGTAGTCGCTGATGTAGGTCAGCACGTCGAGCCCGGCAGCGATCCGCCGCACCAGCTGCCGCGCGCCGGGCAGCGCGACCCAGCCGGTCTCGTGGCCGTGCGTGGCGCCGACCAGGTGACGCACCCCGGCGTCCCGCAGCGCCGGGGCGAGCAGCCCCAGCGGGGCCGCGGCGCCGAAGAAGGCGGTGTCGCAGCCGTGCCGGCGGGCCAGCCCGGCCGCCGCGCGGGCCACTCCGGGTGTGGGCAGCAGCATGCCGGTCGGGTGGCGGACCACCTCGTAGGGCAGCCCGGCGTCGTGGGCCTCCCACCCGGGGAACCGGGAGGCGAGCACCACGAGCGACTCCGGCGGGCGGCGGGCCAGCAGTGCGGCGACGAAGGTCTGGATGCCGCCCTGGCGCGGCGGGAAGTCGTTGGTGACGACCAGCGTCCTCACCCGGCGTCCTCCAGCCGCTGCCAGTCCTCCGCGAACGCGATCCGCTGCGCGCCGGTCGGGTGCGAACCGAAGAACCACTGCCAGGCGGCGGGCGGGTCCGGGTCGCTGAGGTTGGTGGCGGCCAGCGCGCGCTGCATCGCGATGAACGCCCCGGCGTCCCCGGTGAGGTCGAGCGCGCGCAGGTCGGCGCGCGCCTCGACCTGCCGCGACACCAGGTTCTGCACCGGCGTGCTCACCAGCCCGCCCACCGACAGCAGGAGCAGGACCAGGGGGACGACGGCCGGGTCCGCAGGCGACTGCGCGCCCGCGCGGCGCAGCAGCGGCGTCCAGGACAGCAGCCAGCCCGACAGCGCCACCGCGGCCGCCGTCCCCAGCGCCCCGACCAGGGTGCCGGTGAGCACGTCGCCGTGGACGACGTGGCCGAGCTCGTGCGCCACGATCGACTCGACCTCCTCGTCGGACAGCTGCTCGAGCGTCGTGTCGTAGAGGACGATGCGACGGGTCGACCCGAAGCCGGAGACGTAGGCGTTGAGCGCCGTGGTCCGCCGGGAGGCGTCGGAGACGAGCACGTCCTGCACCGGGGTGCCGTTCGCCTCCGCCAGGTCGAGCAGCTCGGTGCGCAGCTCACCGGGGGGCAGCGGCTCGAAGCGGTTGAACGCCGGCTCGATGACCAGCGGGTAGAGGAACGACCCGACGACGACGAAGCCGGCCGCCGCCGCCGCGGCCCACGCCCACCAGCTGCGCGGCGCCCGCCGGACCAGCCAGAGGAAGGCCGCCAGCGCGAGGGCGGTGAGGACGGCGCTGATGGCGGTCGAGACCGCGACGTCGCGCAGCCACAGCCCCCAGCTGCGGATCGAGATGCCGTACCGGTGGCGGACCACCTCGGCGTACGCCGACACCGGCAGCGTGGCCAGCCGGCCGAGGACCACCACGGTCGCCGTGCCCAGCAGCGCCTGGGCGACCCACCCGCCGCCGACCGGTCGCGCCACGGCCCGCACCAGCCGCGCCCCCAGCGGGGTCAGCCCCAGGACGGCGGAGACGGCCAGGCCGAGCAGCAACGAGGTCAGCGATGCCGGGCGCAGCGCCGCGGCGAAGGCCTCGGTCCGGGCGAGGAGGTCCGGGGGCAGGACCGACGCCGGGTCGACGGGCGTGCGCCCACCCGGCGGCTCGGGCAGCAGCGTCCACGGCGGGACCGTCACGAGGACGACGACGAGCGCGGCGCCGAGCACGCCCGCGACCAGGAGCGCGACGCGAGCACCTGCCCGGCCTGCCCCGCTCACCAGGCCGATCCTAGGCGAGCCACCGGGACCGGCCCCGGACCCGCGCTCGTCCGGCCCCTGCCCGGGGTAGCGCGGTCGTGGGGGTCCGGCTGGCCCCGTCCAGGGGCCCGCCCCGAGCCTGCGAGGGGTGTGGAGGACGTGGTCCTTCAGGCGATGCGGCGCATCGCGGTGATGCCGCCCATCGAGTCGACGCTCACGACCTTCACCGGCTGGCCCGATGTCGAGGCGTGCACCATCTGGCCGTTGCCGATGTACATCGCCACGTGGCTGACGGGGCTGTAGTAGAAGATCAGGTCGCCCGGCTGCAGCTCGGACCGGGACACCGCGGAGCCCATCGTCGCCTGCATCCGCGACGAGTGCGGCAGGCTGGTGCCGGCCGCGGCGTACGCGTACTGGGTCAGCCCCGAGCAGTCGAAGGCGTCCGGCCCGCCGGCGCCCCACACGTACGGGTCCCCGACCTGCGCCAGGGCGGTGTCGACGGCGGCCTGCGCGGCGCCGGTGGCCGCGGCGGCCGGCGCCGCGGCGACCGACTGGCCGGCGTGCGCGGCCACGACCTCCTGCTGCTGCGGCGCCGACAGCGCGTCGTACTGCGCCTGGTAGTCGGCGATGTCCGCCTCGAGCCGGGCCTGGCGGGCGGTGACGTCGTCGAGCGTGCGCTGGGCGGCGGTCTGCGCGGCGCCGGCGTCGGCGTGGGCCTGCTCGGCCGCGGCGGCGGACGCGGCGACCTCCCCGAGCACGTCGCTGGTGTGGCCGGCGATGGCGTCGAGGGTGGCCAGCTGCGAGACGAACTCCTCGGCCGACCCGCTGGTCATCAGCAGGTCCAGCTCGGGCATGCCGTCGCCGGAGGTGAAGGCGGCGCGCGCGACCTGGCGGATCCGACCGTCGAGCGCGTCGAGCTGCGACCGGGCCTCGGCGACCGCCTGGTCGGCGCTCCGGACGGCGGCCTGCTGATGCGCCAGCGTCTCGCGGGCCTCGTTGACCTGCTCGGTGACGACCTCGAGCTCGTGCGCGGCCTGGGCGACCAGCTGCGCGGCCTGCGCGGCGCTCGTGGCGTCCTCCGGGTCCGCGACGGCGGTGCCCGGCAGCAGCGTCAGGGCGAGGGTGGCGGTGGCTCCCAGGACCAGTCCGCGGGCGATGCCGCGCGACAGGGTGGGGCGGCGGAACGCGACCGGGAGGTCGGGGTGGAACTGATCGACGGCATGCCCCAGGGCAGGGCGGGGGGTCGCCACGGGCGGCGGCTCTCCGTTCTTCCTCAGCGACCGCCTACCGAGTTAGCTGACGGGTTCGGGCTGGGAAGAAGGCGCCCTATCTCTGCGCCCCGGCGGACCGGCGCGCAGGAGAACTCACCCCAGTGCTGCGGTGGGTCCCCGGTTCCCCCTCGGCGCCGGTGCGGCGCGTCGGGCGATTCGGCGGTGACCGGCCGAGGTCACCCTCCTGGAGGTGACGACCACCCGGCCGGACCGGCCCACCGTACGGGGGTTGTTGAAGAAGTGACGAACGGGGGTGCCGGGGACTGTGGGATCGGGGTGCCTCCTGGTCGACGACGCGCCGTCCGTCGCGCCCGGCTCACGCGGACACCGGAGCACCCCGCTCACCCGGTGCGCCGCTGCGACCCCTGACCGCCGCCCCGCCGCTGCGGCGCGGTCCGCCGTGCCGGGGCCGGGCGGACCGAGTGCTGGTGGCGCAGTGGCGGCACCAGACCGGCGTCGGCCAGCACCTGGACGGCGCGCCGCTCGACCTCGTCGAACTCCACGACCACCCCCGGCGGCAGCACGACGACGTCCTCGGCGGACAGCCGGTCGTCCCGCCGCCCGGCCATCGGCACGACCGTGGGGTCGGCGCCCTGCCAGCCCGGTGGCGCCCCCAGCAGCACGGTGACGACGCAGTTGCCGCAGCCGGTACCGCGGGCGGTGCAGGTGTCGCAGTCGATGTACACGGTCCACTCCTCTGCTCTCCGACCCTCGTCGCGGGAGCCGTCCGTGGCCCCGGTCGATCCGGGCAGGACGCTAGGAGCGGGCACCGACAGTTCCGACTCAAGCGCCGGCGTACTCCCAGTGCCAGGGTTCCTCGCGGCCGTTGCCGGGGTCGGCCCAACCCGGGTGGACGAAGCCGAAGCGGCCGACGTTGGCCAGCATCCAGCCGTACTGGGGCGTCCCGAACCGCTCGACGCCGCCGCAGAGGTCGACGGCCAGGCCCCAACCGTGGTTGCTGGTGCCCGGCACCGCGGCCAGCGCCGGTTTCTCGCCGTACAGCTGCACCTGGCCGGCGTAGCTCCGGTAGGAGTCGGTGAGGCACAGCGGCGTCCCGAAGGCACCGGCGAAGGCGCTGCTCATCGCCTGGTAGGCCGCGGCCGCGTCGCAGCGCAGCACGTGGCCGGCGACCCCCAGTGGGCACATCGCGCTCGGCGGGATCAGCCCGTTCGGGAAGCCGCCCCACGCCCGCCCTCCGGACGTCTCGGGCGGGTACCGCACGTCGCCGCACTCGACCGGCAGCGCCCCGCCGGACGGTCCGGTCGCGGGGGCGGCCGCGCGGAGCCCGAGGCTGGGCCGCCCGGCACCCAGCACCCGGTCGGCCGCTGGACGGCCGACCACCACGGCACCGGCGCGGGCGTCGGCCGCCAGCACCGTCCGCCCGTCGAGGGCGATGCCCACGTTGCCCGGACCGGATCGCCCGGCATCGAGGAACACCAGGTCTCCCGGGAGGACGTCGGCCGGGTCGACCGGCGTGGTTCCCGCGAAGAGTTCCGCCTGGTCGTCCGGGAGGTCGATGCCCACCGAGGCGTAGACGGCGTGCACCAGCGATCCGCAGGACCACGCGTCCGGCCCCGCCGCCCCGGGGGCGTAGGGCAGCTCCAGAGCGTCCACCGCGGCGCCGACCGCGGCGACCGCCTCGGCGGAGGGGACGACCAGGGCATCCGACGCGCCGGGCAGCCGGGCCACCCCGGCCTGCACTCCACCGCCGGACGCCGGCACCGGCACCAGACCGTCGGGCAGGCCCGCCGCCGGGTCGCGCAGCGCCGCGGCCGGCGGCGGCGCGACGCCGGCCGCGGCCAGCTCGCCGAGGTACCCGTGCCAGTCCGCCGCCGCCTGCCGGCCGGCCGCCCGCTGCTCCTCCCGCTGCCGACCCAGCTGCCGGTCGACGGCGGCGACGGCGGCCTCCAGGTCCCGGCTCGCCGCGGCCGCGGCCGCCTCCAGCTCGGCGGTCTCGGTCGTGAGCTCCGCCGCTCGCGCACGGGCGGTCTCCCGCGTCCGCTCCGCCTCGGTCCGCCGCGCCGCCGCCTCCTGCCGTCGACGCTCCGCCGCGGCGACCACCGCGGCCGCGTGCCGCTCGGCCGCGTCGAGCAGGCCCCCCGCGGCGACGACGTCCCCCGGACCACCACCGGACAGCAGCACCGACAGCGGCGTGACCTCGCCCGCGTCCCGGTACACCGCCGAGGCGTGCCGGGCCACCTCGGCCCGGGCCCGAGCCAGCTCGGCGTCCGCCGCGACGATGTCGGCCTCCGCCTGCGCCGCGGCCGCCTCGGCGGCGGCGAGCGCCTCCCGGGCCGCGACGACCCGGGACTGCCGCTCCTGGAGGCCGGCCTGCACGTCGGCAGCGCGCCGCTGCAGCTCGTCGAGCTCGGGGCTGTCCAGGAGGCTGGCGGTCGCGACGGCCGGGCCCGTCGGGTCGGCTCCCGCGGGCGCGGCCGGCAGCAGCACGACGGCGAGCGCGACGACGCCCACGGACAGGGACGCCGCCGCGCGGCGGTTGGGGCGCCACCGGGAGAGCGGGTGCATGGACCACCTCTGCGAGTCGGGACCGCAGCGGTCCGGTGACGAGATGGTCTCGGGGGCCACGCGGGCGCGCCAGGGGACGGCGCCCCGTTCCCCCCGGACGGGCGAGGTCCTCCCCCCTCCCCGTTCCCCGGCGCGCGTCCCCGGGACTGTCAGCGCCCCGACCTACCGTCCGCCCCGTGCGCCCTTCCCCCGCCCGGCCGGTGCCGCTCTCCCCCGCCCGTCTCGCCGGGACGGCGGCCCGCGCCGCCGCCGGGCTGCCCCGCTACGAGCAGGCCACGATCGACGAGCTCGGCACCCCGCTGGCGGAGGTCACCTTCGTCGTGGTCGACCTGGAGACGACGGGCGGCTCACCGAAGGACAGCGCGATCACCGAGATCGGAGCGGTCAAGGTGCGCGGCGGGGAGGTGCTCGGCGAGTTCCAGACCCTCGTCGACCCCGGCTGCGAGATCCCGCCCTACATCAGCGTGCTCACCGGGATCACCTCGACGATGGTCGCCGCGGCCCCGCGCATCGGCGCCGTCCTGCCGCACTTCCTCGAGTTCGCCCGCGGCGCGGTGCTGGTCGCCCACAACGCGCCCTTCGACCTCGGCTTCCTGCGGGCCGCCTGCGCCGAGAACGGCATCCCGTGGCCGGCCGCGGCCTCGGTCGACACCGCCGTCCTCGCCCGCCGGCTGCTCAGCCGCGACGAGGTCCCCAACTGCAAGCTGGCCACCCTCGCGCCCTACTTCCGCACCAGCACCGAGCCCTGCCACCGGGCGCTGGCCGATGCCCGCGCCACCGTCGACGTCCTGCACGGGCTGTTCGAGCGGCTGGGCCCCCTGGGCATCACCAGCCTGGAGGAGCTGACCGGCCTCACCCGGCAGGTCGACCCGGAGCGGCTGCGCAAGCGGCACCTGGCCGACGACGTGCCGCACGGCCCGGGCGTCTACCTGTTCCGCGGTCCCCGCGACGAGCCGCTCTACGTCGGGACGTCGACCGACCTGCGCAGCCGGGTGCGCAGCTACTTCACCGCGGGAGAGCAACGCAGCCGGATGACCGAGATGGTGGCGCTGGCCACTCGGGTCGACGCGATCCCCTGCGCGCACGACCTCGAGGCCGCCGTCCGCGAGCTGCGGCTGATCGCCGAGCACAAACCGCGCTACAACCGGCGCTCGCGGTTCCCCGAGCGGGCGCTGTGGGTGCGGCTGACCGAGGAGCCCTTCCCGCGGCTGTCGGTGGTCCGCCGCGTGCGCCCGGGCGCCGGGGTCTTCCTCGGCCCCTTCCCCGACCGGCGCGCGGCCGACGCCGCGGTGGCCGCCGTCCACGAGTCGTTGCCGCTGCGCCAGTGCACCGGCCGGCTCTCGGTGCGGGTGCTCGGCACCGCCTGCGCGCTGGCCGGCATGGGCCGCTGCGGTGCACCATGCACCGGCGCCCAGTCGGTCGAGGAGTACGGGGAGGTCGCCGCGGTCCTCCGCACCGCGGTGGCCGCCGACCCGCACGCCCTGCTCCAGCCGCTGCTGGCGCGGGTCGAACGGCTGTCCGCCGAGGAGCGCTACGAGGACGCCGCCGTCCTGCGCGACCGCGCCGCCACCCTCGTGCGCGCGGTGCGGCGGCGGCAGCGGCTGGAATCCCTGGCCGCGGTGCCCGAGCTGGTGCTGGCCCGCCCGGACGGCGAGGGCGGCTGGCAGCTGTCCGTCGTCCGCCGGGGCCGGCTGGTGGCTGCCGGGTGTGCCGCCCGCGGCAGCTCGGTGCGGGCGGCCCTCGAGGGGCTGCTGGCGACGGCAGAGACGCCCCTGGGCCCCGACGGCGAGCTGGCCGCCTCGGTCGACGAGACCGAGCTGGTGCTGCGCTGGATGGAGAAGCCCGGCACGCGGCTGGTGCAGGTCGACGGCACGCTGGCCTGCCCGGTCCCGGGCACGGGCGGCTACACCGAGTTCCTCGACCGGGTGGAGGCCGGCCGGGCCGGGCGCGACCCGTTCGCCGACGGCCGCTCGCTGGGCACCCGGGCCCGGCCCGAGCGGGTCTCCCGCGGAGCCGCCATGAGCCGGTGACCTGC
>DATIMX010000399.1:0-3618 GCA_035474935.1 Geodermatophilus sp.
GCCCCGGATCGGCACCACCTCGAGGCCGAGGCCCAGGGCGCGCAGCTGGGCGACCCGCCGCGGGGCGCCGGTGCCCACCTTCGCGCCCGCCGGCAGCTCGCCGAGGGTCAGGCCGTCGCGGGCGACCAGCGCGTCACGCGGATCCTCCCGGGGCGGGACGGCGGCGATGGTGAGCCCCGGCTCGGGCAGCGTGGGCAGGTCCTTGTAGCTGTGGACAGCGACGTCGACGGTGCCCTCGAGCAGCGCCTGCCGGATCGCCGTCACGAAGACCCCGGTGCCGCCGAGCTGGGCGATCGCGGCCGAGGAACGGTCGCCCTCGGTGCTGATGGGCACCAGCTGGACCGGGACGCCGCTGGCCGCGGTGATCGCGTCGGCGACCGCCTGCGACTGGGTGGTGGCCAGCTGGCTGGCGCGGGTGCCCAGCCGGAGGGTGCCCGTGGTGGTCGCCGTCACGCCGTCCCCCCGGGCCGCAGCTCGTCGGGGTCGACGGTGACCGCCTCGGCCAGGTTCGTCCGCGCCGGGATGACCTCGGCGTCGATGCCCAGGCCGAACAGCGCCCGCAGCGCGTCGGCGTAGTCGACGCCGCCGGGGGCACTGGCCAGCTCCTTGACCCGCACGGTCGGCTCGTGCAGCAGCTTGTCGACGACGCGTCGGACGGTGCGGGTGACCTCGGCGCGGGCGCGGGCGTCCAGGTCGGGCAGCCGGGCCGAGAGCCGGAGCAGCTCGGCGTCGACCACCTCGGCGGCCTGGCTGCGCAGCGCGGAGACCGTCGGCGCGACCGCGGCGGCCTGCCACTCGGCCCGCAGCAGCGCGGTCTCGGCCTCGATGAGCGCGTGCGCCGCGGCGACGTCGTCCGCCGCCACCGGGCTCGCGGACGCGTGCCCGTCGGCACCGCGCTCGCCCTGGAGGAGCGCGAGGTCGACGACGTGCACCCCGGGCAGCGCGGCCACACCGGGGTCGACGTCCCGCGGCAGCGCCAGGTCGATGACGACCAGCGGCCGGTCGGGCCCGGCGGCCCCGATCCTGGACCGCATCGCCCCGGCCACCACCTCGGTGCCGATGACGATGCCGCGCGCGCCGGTGCAGGTGACCAGCACGTCGACGGCGGCGATCTCGGCGGGCAGGTCGGCGAGGTGGGCGGCCCGGCCCTCGACGGCGGTCGCCAGGCGCTGGGCGTGCGCGGACGTGCGGCTGCTCACGGTCACGGCGGCGCCGCGGCGGGCCAGCGTGGTGGCGGCCAGGGCGCCCATGGAGCCGGCGCCGACGACGAGCACCGGCCGGCCGGCGAGCGAGCCGATGCGCTCCTCGGCCCGGTCGAGGGAGACCGACACCAGCGAGGCGCCCGCCTTGTCGATCCCGGTCTCGGAGTGGACCCGCTTGCCGACCCGCAGCGCCCGCTGCGCCACCGGGTGCATCGCCCGGCCGACGGTGCCCTGCTCGCGGGCGATCGCGTAGGCGTTCCGCAGCTGGCCGAGGACCTGCGTCTCCCCCACGACCATGGAGTCCAGGCCGGCGGCGACGGTGAACAGGTGCGCGACGGCCTGGTCCTCGTAGTGCACGGTGACGTACGGGGAGAGCTCCTCCACCGTGGCGCCGGCCTGGCGGGCCAGCACCCGGCTGACCTCGGTGACGCCGCCGTGGAACCGGTCCACCTCGGCGAAGACCTCGACCCGGTTGCAGGTCGCCAGCACGATCGCCTCGCTGACGTGGTCGCTGCCGACCAGCTCGTGCAGCGCCTTGACGGTGTCGTCGGCGCCCATCGCGAACTGCTCGAGCAGCGCGACGGGGGCGGTCTGGTGGCTCACACCCACCGCGAGCAGACTCACGCGGTCACCTCCGCGGTCGGTGCGGCGGCGCCGCGCTGCTGACCGAGGAACGCGAGCACCTGCAGTTCGACGGAGAGGTCGACCTGGCGGACGTCGACCCCCGCGGGCGCGTTCAGCGCCACCGGCGCGAAGTTCAAGATGCTCCTCACCCCGGCCGCGGTCAGCCGGTCGCAGACCGACTGGGCGACGTCGGCCGGTGTCGCGATGACCCCGATCGCGGCCGCCGTGGCGGCCACCACCTCGTCCAGCTCCTCCATCGGGCGCACCGGCTGGCCGCCGATCCGCCGGCCGACGCGGTCCGGGGCGGCGTCGAAGAGCCCGACGAAGCGGAACCCGCGGCTGCCGAAGCCGGCGTAGTCGGCCAGGGCCGTGCCCAGGTTGCCGATCCCCACCAGCACGCAGGGGCGGGACCGTTCGACGCCGAGGACCCGGGCGATGCGGTCGCGCAGGGTGGCCACCTCGTAGCCCACTCCGCGTACCCCGCAGGGGCCCAGGTGCGAGAGGTCCTTGCGCAGCCCGGCCGGGTTCACGCCCGCGGCCGAGGCGAGCTCACCCGAGGAGACGTTGCTGCGCCCGCCGTCGGCCAGCCCGGTCAGCACGCGCAGGTACACGGCCAGGCGGGCGACGGTGGCCTCCGGGATCCGGGGCCGGGGTGAGGACACGGGCCACTCCTCGTTGGCGCTCGTCGACCCCGTGCCCTGGGGGGCTGCGCCGCCGCACGACCTCGCACGCTCGGTCATGTGGCACTCCACAAACGGTCACGCTCGGAGGTCCGGCGGGTGCCGGATGCGGTCGAACGACATCGGGGACCCGGGCGATCCGCCGCCCGGCGACCGCCACGGTAACCGTTTGTGAACGCAGGAACAAAGTCGCTGGGGGGCCAGGAGGCCACTCCCCAGCGCAGACGTGCCGTGCTGTGCTGGAGACCATACCCCGCGCTCCCCCGCTCGACCCGCGCGGGAGCCGGGAGCTCCTGCGATGCGGCCCCCGTCCGACCGACCCCGTCGACTCCCGCACTCTCGCGCGTGGCCCGGTACATCGGGCGAGGTCAGCTGCCGTGCGCGGGGGCCCTTCCGCTACAGGCCGAGGTCCCGCCGCAGCCGGGGCACGTCGACGGTGAAGTAGGAGTGCTCCCGTCCGTCGAGCAGCACGACCGGCACCCGGTCGCCGTACTCGGCCTGCAGCTCCGGGTCGGCGTCCACGTCGACCTCCGCGACCGCCAGCCCGGCCTCGGCCGCGAGCCGGTGGACGGTCTCCGAGGCCACCGCGCACAGGTGGCAGTCGGCCCGGGTCAGCAGCTGCAGCCGGGGCGCGTCAGCGGTCACGGTCGCCCCCGGACGCCGTCGGCTCCTCCTCGGCGCGGGCCAGGCCGAGCTCGCGCAGCCGGGCCCGGCTGACCTTGCCGGTCAGCGAGTGCGGCAGCGCGCCCAGCACGTGCACCGAGGTCGGCACCTTGTACCGGGCGAGGGACGCCGCGGCGTGCTCGCGCAGCTCCTCGAAGCCGAGCTGCCGGCCCGGCCGCAGCGCGACCACGGCCCGGACGGCGGCACCGGTGTGCCCGTCGGGCACGCCGATGACCGCGCTCTCCGCGACGGCCGGGTGCGTGTCGAGCACCCGCTCCACCTCGGCGGGGTAGACGTTGAAGCCGCTGACCAGGATGAGGTCGCTGCGCCGGTCGACCAGGTGCAGGTCGCCGTCCTCGTCGGCGTAGGCGAGGTCGCCGGTGGCCAGCCACCCCTCGGCGTCGGGACCGTCGACCCCGCCGGGCCAGTAGCCGGAGAAGAGGTTGGCG
>DATIMX010000400.1:0-1613 GCA_035474935.1 Geodermatophilus sp.
TGTCGCTGCTGTCCCTGGTCGTGCTGCCCCCGGCGGTCCTGCTCACCCGCAAGGTCGCCCGGATGCGGCGGACGATCACCGCCCAGCGTCAGCGGCACCTCGCCGCGGACGGCGGCCGGGTCGACGGCGACCGGGTGCGCCGGGTCGTCGATGTCCACGGGCAGGTCGAGGTACTCGAACACCCGGCTGAACAGCGCCATCGAGGAGACCAGGGAGACGCCGATGTCCAGCAGGCCCATCAGCGGTCGGAACAGCGTGCCCTGCAGCGCGGTGAAGGCGACCAGCGTGCCGATCGTCATGCCGCCGGACGTCGCGGGCAGCCCCGCGGCCAGGTAGATGAGCGCCGGGATGCCGGCGAAGACGATGCTCATCGTGGCCATCCGCCAACGGCCGGCCAGCTGGGAACGCACCTCGAGCGCGACGAGGTCGTCCGACGTCCCGGTGAAGCGCCGCGACTGCGCCGGGCCGGCGCCGAGGGTCTTGCCGAGCAGCACGCCGCTCACGCTGAGCCCCTCCTCGACCTGGGCGTGCAGGTCGGCGAGGTGGCGCTGGCGCTGCGCGGTGACCGTGCGGCGCATCCGCGCGACCTTGCGGGTGAGCACCACCGCCGGCGGCAGGACGAGCAGCGACAGCAGCGACAGCCGCCACGACAGCGCGACCATGGCGACGATCGTGCCGACGACGGTGGTGGCGTTGGACGCCAGGGACGTCGCCGTCGAGGTCACCACCGACTGCATGCCGGAGATGTCGTGGGTCAGCCGCGACTGCACCTCGCCGCCGCGCGTGCGGGTGAAGAAGCCCAGCGACTGGCGCTGCAGGTGGCTGAACACCGAGGTCCGCAGGCCGTGCATGACCCGTTGCCCGACCGTCGTCGACAGCCAGGTCTGCACCACGCCGAGGACGGCGGTGGTGGCGGCGACGGCGAGCATGCCGAGGACCGCCCAGACCAGCAGCCGCACGTCCTGCCGCGGCAGCGCCTCGTCGATGACGAGCTTGACGAGGAACGGCGTCGCCAGCGCCACCAGGGACGAGGTGACGATGAGCACCACGACCGTGGCGACCTGCCAGCGGAACGGTGCGAACAGCGTGGTCACCCGGCGCAGCGGCACCGGGTTGCGCTCGAGTTGGGCCCGGTCGGCCGGGTCGAGGGTGCGTCCGCCGCCCCTGCCCTGCCCTCTGGAGTCGTCGATGACGACCACCTCCCGTGTCAGATGCTGAGGTTACCTCATCATGAGGCAACCACGCGATCAACGGTAGGATTCCCGCATGCCGGACGACGACGCCGAGGTGCTGGGCGAGCTGCTCGTGCGGGTCACCCGCGGGCAGCGCCGACGGTGGCGCGAGGCGCTGACGCCCTGGGATCTCTCCCCGCACCACGTCCGCGCCCTGCGGGTGGTCACCGATCGGTCCGGCACCCGCCTCTCCGAGCTGGCCGAGGCGCTGCGCATCGCGCCGCGCTCGGCCACCGAGGTCGCCGACGCGCTGCAGGCCCGCGGGCTGGTCGAGCGGACGTCCGACCCCACCGACCGGCGGGCCGTGGTGCTGACGCCCACCGAGGAGGGACGGCGGGTGCAGACCGAGATCGCCGCTGCCCGCGCCGCCGACAACCGCGA
>DATIMX010000401.1:0-6386 GCA_035474935.1 Geodermatophilus sp.
TGCAGCAGCCAGCCGACGTAGGTGGCCAGCTGCTGGGCCTCGGGACCGGGCAGCAGCATGCAGTAGTTCATGGCGTGCAGGAACCGGCGCTGGCCGATCCAGCGGTGCTCGTCGACGAGCGTGCGCTGCATGACCGCGATCTGCCCGGCCGGGCCGCCGAAGGTCTGCAGCGAGATGAGGAACCACGCCCGCACCGCGGTGCGGAACGGGACGACGGCCTGTTCGCCGGGGCGGGGTCGCGCCACGGCGGTATCGTCCCGCGGCGCGGTCACCGGATCTCGCTCCCGGCCGACCGGGAGCGGAAGTCGCCGCGGCCGGTGTCGCCCTTCCAGTCGGCGAAGGACTCGCCGGTCAGCTCCTCGAGCAGCTCGATGTCGGGCAGCAGCGGTTCGAGCACCTCGCGGCGGACCTCGACCGGCATCGGCGGCCGCGGGGTCCGCCCGGCGTGCAGGGCCGCGACCAGTGGGCGGCTGACCTGCCGCCACACCCGCGGCGGCGCGTACGCGCCCAGCGCCGCGCCGGCGCGGACGACCCGGGACAGGGCGCGGTACCGGACGGTGTCGGCGACGTGGGGCTTGACGTTCTCCGGCGGGACGGCGTGCGCGACGCCGGGCGCCACGCCGAGGAAGGCGCTGACCCGGTCGAGGGTCTCCCGCGGGCTGTCGACGACCTGGCGGTAGCGCAGCAGCAGGACCTGCTCCCGGGGCACGTGCCGGTACAGGTCGCGTAGCTGCTCCCCGTAGCGGCCCAGCGCCCGGTAGTGCCAGAACGGCGCCCACCCGCCGGCGACCCGCCGCTCCTCCCGCCGCACCGCGGTCAGGAAGTCCCCCTCGGGCTCGAGCCCGTCGGCGCGCAGGTGCACCCAGTTCGACCACGCCCGGTCCACCGGGTCCCGGACGACGGCGACGACCCTGACGTCCGGGACGTCGGCGGCCAGCCGGGCCTGGGCCGCGCGGTCGTAGAGGTAGAACGGCGTGCTCTCGCCGCGGACGGCCTCCTCGGGCGCGGCGGCGAAGAGCGCGAGGTAGTCCTCGCGCCGCCAGATCCACTCCCGGGCGCTGTGCGCGTCGCCGGGGCCGCGCTGCTGCGACCGCGGCGGCGGCCGGCCGTCGGTGAGGTAGTACTTCGGCTCCTTGACCGGCGAGAGGTACAGGCCGGGGTGGGTGGCCAGGGCGGCGTGCAGCGCCGTCGTCCCGGCCTTGGGGGCGCCGGCGATGACGAACTGCGGCAGGCGTCCGGTCACGGGGAGGTCCTCCTGGTCGGGTCGCGGTCGGATGCACACTGGGCGGCGTCCCCCTCGATCGAACCCGGAGCTGCCGCGTGCCCAGCCACCCCGCCCCGACGTCCCCGGTGCGCCCGCCGGCCCCCGACCGGTTCTGGGCCGACGCCGAGGTGGTACTGGAGCCGGAGGACCCGCGGCCGGGCTCCTGGGCCGGCGGCCCGTCGGTCCAGCTGGTCGACGGGACGTGGTGGCTGGCCGCCCGGCTGCGCCGGCCGGTGGGCGAGGGCCGCGGGTTCGCCAACGTGGTGTCGCGGTCGGACGACGGCGTGCGGTTCACCCCGGTGGTCGCGGTCGGCAAGGACCGCTTCGGCGCCGAGTCGCTCGAGCGCCCGGCCCTCGTGCACACCCCCGAGGGCCGCTGGCGGCTCTACGTCAGCTGCGCGACGCCGGGCACCAGGCACTGGCGGGTCGACCTGCTCGAGGCCGAGGACGTCGAGGGGCTGGCGACGGCCGAGCCGCGGACCGTGCTGCCGGGCACCGAGCGCGAGGCGGTCAAGGACCCGGTGGTCCGGCACGACGGGCGCCAGTGGCACCTGTGGGCCTCGGTGCACCCGCTCGACGACCCGGACGCCACCGACCGGATGACCACCGAGCACGCCACCAGCCCCGACGGCGTGGACTGGACCTGGCAGGGCACCGCCCTGGCCGGCACCCCGGGCAGCTGGGACGCCCGCGGGGTCCGGTTCGCGACCGTGGTCCTGGACGGCGACCGGACCTGGGCCCTCTACGACGGGCGCGCCACGGCCGGCGAGAACTGGGAGGAGCGCACCGGGCTCGCGGAGGCCGGCGGCAACGGCCGGTTCACCGCTGCGGCGGGCGGCCCGCTGCTGCAGAGCCCGTACCCGCCGCACGGACTGCGCTACGCCGACGTGGTCGCGCTGCCCGGGGGCGGTGCGCGGTGGTTCTACGAGGCCACCCGGCCCGACGGCGCGCACGAGCTGCGCACGGTGCTGCTCGACGCCTGACCGCGGCACGCAGCGCTCCTCGCCTCCGGGGCCCGGCGTGAGGGGCCCGCGCTTGCGGGTGCCGGTCGGCACCCGCCAGGTCGTCACCCGGGGCACCCCGTCGCGGAGGAGGGTTGCCGGCCAGCGAGCCGGGGCTCGTCGCTGGCGCTCGTGACCCGCCGGGAGCGTGACACGCCGCCCCGATTCCCGTCAAACCCGATCGGGGTGGTAGGGATAGGTCCGTGCCCGCTGCTCCGACCGCCTCCGCCGCCCCGCCGCGGCTGGTCCGGCGCGTGCACGTCGACCTCGGCCGGGTCTGGTCCGCCGCCTGTCGCTGACGGCGCCCCTCCCCCGCCGGCCGCCGACCCCGCGGCCGGACCCCGACCTCCCCGAGGAGACCCGTCGTGTCCCGATCCCTGCTGTCCCCTGCCCACCTGCGCCCGGCCCGCCCGGCCGACCGCCGCACCGGGTCCGCCGCGCTCGCCGCGGCCCTGGCCGTCGTGGCCGACCGCTGGCTGCCGCTGGTCGAGTACCGCGCCGAGAGCCGGTGGAGCGCACCGCTCCCCCACGACGCCGCCGCCGACGTCCTCGACCCGTCCCTGCACGAGGACCTGGCCCGCGCCCAGGTCTGGCTGCTGTCCTGGCTGCCCGGCCAGGGCACCGGCCTGCACGACCACGGCGGCTCCGCCGGTGCCCTCGCCGTCGTCCGCGGCACGCTGTCCGAGGCGGTGGGCGCCCGGGCGGGCGCCACCGAGCTCACCGCGGGCCGGGTGCGCCACTTCGGCCCCCACCACGTGCACCGGGTGACCAACTCCGGCGCCGAGGCGGCGGTGAGCGTGCACGTCTACACGCCGCGGCTCACGGTGATGAACACCTACCGCGTCGAGGGGCGGCTGCTGGTGCGCACCGGCACCGAGCGGGCCGGCGTCGACTGGTGAAGGACCCCGCCCCCGGGCCCCGGGCGACCCGCCGGACGGCGCTGCGTAGCGTCCGTCGCGGCTCCCGACGTCCGGGGCCCCCGGACCCCGAGGAGCTGCGCCGATGTCCCGCCCCGGAGGCCCAGAGACCCGTGAGGCCGTCCCCGCCTGGTTCGTCCGCGCGCTGGCCGGCGCCCCCGAGCACCGGGACGTTCCCGTCGATGGCGCGCGGGTCCACTACCGCGCGTGGGGCGAGCCGGGCCGGCCCGGGCTGGTCCTGGTGCACGGCGGCGCGGCGCACTCCGGCTGGTGGGACCACGTCGCCCCGCTGCTCGGCACGCACCGCGTGGTCGCCCTCGACCTGAGCGGCCACGGCGACAGCGACCGGCGCGCGGACTACGGCACCGGGCAGTGGGCCCGCGAGGTGCTCGCCGTCGCGGCCGCCGAGGGCCTCGACCGCCCGGTGGTGCTCGGGCACAGCATGGGTGGCTGGGTGGCGCTGACCGTCGGCGTCGAGCACGGGCAGGAGGTCGCGGGCGTCGCCGTCATCGACTCGCCGCTGGACCGGCAGCCGCCCGAGGAGCAGCGGGTGCGCGCCCGGTCGCTGGGGCAGCGGGTGTACGCCGACCTCGGGACGGCGGTGGCGCGGTTCCGCACCCTGCCGCCGCAGGAGGTCTACCTGCCGCACGTCCGCGAGCACGTGGCCCGCGGCTCGCTGCGGCCGGTCGAGGGCGGGTGGACCTGGAAGTTCGACCCGGCCTTCTCCGGCAACCGCCCGCCGGTACGCCGGCTGCTGCCCCGGCTGGCGGCCCCCGCCGCGCTCTTCCGCTGCGAGCACGGCCTGGTGACCCCGGACATGGCCGCCGAGATGGTGGCCCTGGTGCCCGGCGGGCTGCCCGTGGTGGACCTGCCCGAGGCCGGCCACCACCCGATGCTCGACCAGCCGCTGGCCCTGGTCACCGCCGTCCGCACGCTGCTGGCGTTCTGGCCTCCCGGATCGCCGCCGTCCGCGTAGCGTGACGGGCATGGCGGGCGCAGGACGGATCCACCACCGCGGGCTGGCCCGGAAGGTCGTCTCGGCCGAGGAGGCAGCCGGGCACATCCGGCACGGCGACACCGTCGGCATGAGCGGCTTCACCGGCGCCGGCTACCCGAAGGCGGTCCCCCAGGCGCTCGCCCGGCGGATCTCCGACATCCACGCCGCCGGGGAGCCCTTCCGGGTCAACGTCTGGACCGGCGCTTCCACGGCCCCCGAGCTCGATGGCGCGCTCGCCGCCGCCGACGGCATCGAGCTGCGGCTGCCCTACCAGTCCGACCCGGTCAGCCGGGAGAAGATCAACGCCGGCCGGATGGAGTACATCGACGTCCACCTGTCGCACGTGGCGCAGATGGCCTGGATGGGCTTCCTGGGGAAGCTGGACGTCGCGCTCGTGGAGGTCAGTGGCATCACCGAGGAGGGGCACCTGGTGCCCTCGTCGTCGGTGGGGAACAACAAGACCTGGCTGGACATCGCCGACCGCGTCGTCCTCGAGGTCAACTCCTGGCAGAGCGCCGCGCTCGAGGGCATGCACGACGTCTACTACGGCACCGCGCTGCCGCCGGACCGGCGGCCGATCCAGCTGACCCGCCCGGACGACCGGATCGGCGTTCCGTACCTGCAGTGCCCGCCGGACAAGATCGTCGCGATCGTCGAGACCGACGCCCCCGACCGCAACGCCCCCTTCAAGGAGCCCGACGAGGCCTCACGGCTCATCGCCGGACACCTGGTCGAGTTCCTGGAGCACGAGGTGAGCCGCGGCCGGCTGCCGGCCCGACTGCTGCCGCTGCAGTCCGGGGTCGGCAACGTGGCCAACGCCGTCATGGCCGAACTCGAGTCGACGGCGTTCGAGCAGCTGACCGCGTACACCGAGGTCATCCAGGACGGCATGCTCGGGCTGCTGCGATCCGGCAAGCTGGCCAGCGCCTCGGCCACCGCCTTCTCACTGAGCCCGTCCGCGGTCGAGGAGTTCAACGCGAACACGCAGCACTACCGGAACCGCATCGTGCTGCGCCCCCAGGAGATCAGCAATCACCCGGAGATCGTCCGGCGGTTGGGCATCCTGGCGATGAACGGCATGATCGAGGCCGACATCTACGGCAACGTCAATTCCACGCACCTCATGGGCAGCCGGATCCAGAACGGCATCGGTGGCTCGGGGGACTTCGCCCGCAACGCCTACATCTCGTTCTTCCTCACCCCGTCGACGGCCAAGGGCGGCGCGATCTCGGCGATCGTGCCGATGGTCAGCCACGTGGACCACACCGAGCACGACGTCTCGGTCATCGTCACCGAGCAGGGGCTCGCGGACCTGCGTGGCCTGCCGCCCCGCAGGCGGGCCGAGCAGGTGATCGCGCACTGCGCCCACCCGGACTACCAGCCGATGCTCCGCGACTACTACGAGCGGGCGCTGCGCGACTCGCCCGGCCGGCACACCCCGCACCTGCTGGCCGAGGCGCTGAGCTGGCACACCCGCTACCTGGCCGAGGGCTCGATGCTGTCCCCGCGCTGACCCGGCCCCGTCCAGAGGCTCACCGCGGCCCCGTCCCGGGTCCCGCCCTGAGCCTGCGAAGGGTGGGGAGGACGGGGTCCTTCCACGGTGAGGAGGACGTGGTCCTTCTGCTCAGGACGTGCGGACGGCGGAGACGTCGAACTCGATCTGGATGCGGTCGCTGACCAGCACGCCGCCGGTGTCCAGCGCGGTGTTCCAGGTCAGGCCCCAGTCGCTGCGCTTGATCGCCAGCGCGCCCTCGAAGCCGACCCGCATGTTGCCGAACGGGTCCTTCGCCGAACCGGTCAGCGTGAAGTCCACCGACACCGGCTGGGTGGTGTCCCGGATGGTGAGGTCACCGGTGACCGTGTAGGTCTCCTCGTCGACCTGCTCCACGTCGGTGGAGACGAAGACGATCTCGGGGTACCTCTCCACGTCGAGGAAGTCCGCGGAGCGCAGGTGCGCGTCGCGGTCGGCCTGGCCGGTGTCGATGCTCGCCGTCCGGATGCGCAGCGTCACCGAGCTGGCGGCCGGGTCGCCGGCGTCGAGGTGGGCGGTGCCGGCGAAGTCGGTGAAGGAGCCCCGCACGGTGGTGACCATGGCGTGGCGGGCCCGGATGCCGATCCGGGTGTGCGCGGCGTCGACCTCGTACTCCCCCGTGACGTCGACGAGCGCGCTGGTCGCCGCGTCGAAGTCGGTGGGGTCGGCGTCAGGT
>DATIMX010000402.1:0-5514 GCA_035474935.1 Geodermatophilus sp.
GACGAGGGCCTGCGCCTCTACGACGCGATGCGGGCGACCCTCACCGAGGCGCTCGAGCGCCAGGTCGGGCAGCGGGCGGCCACGATGAAGGGCGAGAAGCGCTCGGGGCTGCAGGTGCACGCCCGGACCGGCCTGCCCTGCCCGGTGTGCGGCGACACCGTCCGCGAGGTGAGCTTCGCCGACACCTCGCTGCAGTACTGCCCGACCTGCCAGACCGGCGGCAAGCCGCTGGCCGACCGGCGGATGTCCAAGCTGCTGCGCTGAAGAAGGACCCCGCTGCCCCCACCCGCTCGCAGGCTCGCGGCAGGACCCTGCAGCGGGGCCGTAGAGCCGGAGGACGCACGCCGTGGCACGGTCTCTGCTCGTCACCCTCGACCTGTTCAGCGCGCTCGTCGACTCGCGCACCGGCGGCTCGGCCGCGCTGGAGCGGATCACCGGTGGGCCGGGGGAGCGGCTGTACGACGTCTGGGACGCGGCCAACAAGGCCTCCCAGCGCGACCTCGCGACCTGGGTGCCCTTCGCCGAGCACTGCCGCCGCGCGCTGACCGCCGCCTACGCCGAGCTGGGGATCGCCCGCGACCCGGACGCGGACACCGCGCGGCTGCTCGACTCGCTCGGCGACTGGCCGCTGTGGCCGGACGTCGCGGAGGGGGTTCCGGCGCTCGCGGCCCGCGCGCGGGTCGGCGTCCTGTCCAACGTGGACGACGCGGTCTTCGCCCGCACGCGGGTCGCGCCGCTGGTGGACGACGCCGACGTCCTCACCTCCGAGCGGCTGCGCGCCTACAAGCCGGCGCCGGAGATCTACCTCCGGGCCCGGGAGCGCGCCGGTGGCCGGCTGCTGCACGTGGCGACGTCGGCGCGCGACGTCCGGGGTGCCCTGGCAGCCGGCATCGACGTGGTCCGGCTGCGTCGGCCCGGCCACCGGCTGGACCCCGAGGGCGCGACCCCGCGGGTCGAGGCCGCCGGCCTCCCCGAGGTCGCCCGGCTGCTGGGCTAGTCGGTCCCTCGGCGGGCGGTCAGCCAGGACGCCGCGCGGGCGACGACCGAGCTGCCGGCGCCGCCGTCCCCGGTGTCGGCCGGCTCGTCGACGACCGAGCCGAGCTCCGACCACCAGTCGGCCAGCGCCGGCGGGGCCAGGACGTCCACCCGCTGGCCCGGCCGCGGCACCGCCACCCGCACCTCCGAGCGCTCCGCTGCGGCGCACAGCCGCTGCACGGGCTCGGCCCAGCGGTGGAACGCCAGGTTGAACGTCGCCCAGTGCACCGGCACCAGCAGCCCGCCACCGAGGTCGCCGTGCGCCCGGACGGCCTCCTCCGGCGTCATGTGGATGAGGGCCCAGGCGTCGTTGTAGGCGCCGATGGGCAGCAACGTGAGGTCGAAGGGGCCCAGCAGCGCGCCGATCTGGGCGAACGCCGGGGTGTAGCCGGTGTCGCCGCCGAAGAAGACCCGGTGCCGCGGCCCGGCGACCACCCAGGACGCCCACAGCGTCGTGTCCCGGGTGAGGAACCGGCCGGAGAAGTGCCGCGCCTCGGTGCAGGTGAGCGTCAGGCCGGCGACCTCCACCGCGCCGTCCCAGTCCAGCTCGACGACGCGCTCCTCGGGCACGCCCCACCCGCGCAGGTGCGCACCCAGCCCCAGCGGGACGACGAACGGCGCGGTCTGGGTGCGCAGCAGCCCGCGCACCGTGGGCAGGTCGAGGTGGTCGTAGTGGTCGTGCGAGACGAGGACGGCGTCGACCTGCGGCAGCTCCTCCAGCGGCAGGGGCGCCGGGTGCAGCCGGGTCGGCCCGATCAGCGGGGACGGCGACACCCGCTCGCCCCACACCGGGTCGACCAGCACCCGCCGGCCGTCGACCTCGAGCAGTGCGCTGGAGTGGCCGAACCAGGTCACCGCGAGCTCACCCGCCTCCGCCGGAAGCTCCGGGCGGGTCACGGGCACCGGGCGCGCCGGCAGGCCGGTCTCCCGCTCCTCGTGCATCTGCCGCAGCAGGCCGCGCTGTGCGTTGGCCGGCGGCCGCGCCGGGGTGCTCAGCCGGTTGTGGAAGCGGCCGTCGGCGAACTGCGGCGAGCCGGCGGCGGAGGCCTGGACCTCGCGCTGGCTGGCGCCCAGGGCGGTCGGCAGCCCCCAGGCGGCGCGGGCGACCCACGCGGCGGGTCCGGCGAGGGTGGCGGCGAGGGCCAGTGTGGTGCGGCGGGCGGCGGAGGACGGCACGACCGCCAGCATCCCAGCCGGGGAGGGGGAGGCGACGTCCGCCGCGAGGGTGACACGCCCCGGTCGACGGCGGTTGCCCGGGAGGGTGCGGCGTCCCAGCATGGCTGTCGTGACCGACGACGCACGACCCGCCGAGCCGGACGAGGACGGCGGCGACCCGGCGTGCTGGCTGCGGCGGGTGTGCCCGGCGTGCGGGCGACTCGCCGACGTCGACCCGCCGGTCCGCTGCGCCGCCTGCGGGGAGCTCCTCCCAGCCGATTGACGGACCCCGTCCCGGGTCCCGCCCTTCGCAGGCTCAGGGCGGGACCCGGGACGGGCCGGCTTCACGCGGCCTCGCGGTCCGACCGTGGAGCCGAGGCGACGAAGTCGCACAGCGCTTGGCGCAGCGCCACGCCCAGCCGGTCGGCGCGCACGTGCAGCTCGTCGCGCACCGCCAGCGGCAGTCCCTGGCCGGCCATGCGCGCGACGAGGGCGAGGTCCTCGTCGAGCACCCGCTGCCGGAAGGCCACCTCGCGCTCGACGTCGGCCGGGGCGGGCAGCGGGTGGCCCGGGCCGGACGACAGGAGCAGCCGGGTGTACACCCGCGTGGAGTCGGCGTCCTCCGGCTGCAGCAGGAACTGGACCACCGTGACCGCGCCGGAGTCGAGGGACTCCAGGCGCAGCAGCAGCTGGAACGGCGCCCGCAGGACGGAGGTCGCCCGCCGGCGTTGCCGCAGCGGCCGCTCGCCGGTGGCCACGCCGGGGTCGGTCACGGCGTCGAACCACTGCTCCTGCGCGCTGCGGAAACCGCCGGGCTCCGGCTCGACGTCGTACGCGGGCACCTCCGGGTGGTCGGCCGCGCCGGAGGTCGCCGCGTGCAGGAACGGGGCGTGGGAGACGTCGAGGAGGACGTCGGCCAGCACGCCCGCCGTCCCCGCCGAGCGTTGCGGCGGCAACCAGCCGGTCACGAAGCGCCGGTCTGCGTCCTCGGGGAACTCCAGCGGCACGTCCCGGGGCTCGGCCGGGGCCAGCCACACGACGCCGAGCCGCTCGCAGACGCCGAACGCCGGCGGGTCCACCTCCAGCCGGTCGGTGCGGCGCAGCGTCCAGGTCCGCCCGAGCAGCCGGACCTGCAGCCAGCCGCCGGGGCGCAGCTCGCCGGACAGCGCCACCGGGTGCCACGCCGACGCCAGCGCCGGGTCGAGGTTGCCCAGCACCGGCCCGTCCGGCACCGAGGGCGTCGGGGCCGGTTCGGGTGCCGTGTCGGCGGTGGGGCGCGGCGGCGCGGGGACGGCGGTGCGCTCGGGGGCCAGCCAGACCCAGCCGTGCCGCTCCTCGACCGCCCACGGCACCGGCAGGTCGGCCCGCGGCGGCGCCGTCCCGTCGGGGCCCAGGGAGGGGAGGGAGACGCAGCGGCCCTCACCGTCGTACTGCCACCCGTGGTAGGGGCAGGTGAGCCGCCCGTCGACCACCGTGGCGGCGCTCAGCGGCACCAGCCGGTGCGGGCACCGGGCCGGGAAGGCGCTCACCTCCGCCCCCGGGCGCAGCCGGACCAGCACGTAGGCCCGCCCGCCGGCGCCCACCGGCAGCGGCCTCGTCCCGACCTCGGCGGCCCGCGCCACCGGGTACCAGCCCGTCGACGTCCCCACGGAAGTGCCCATGACCCATTGCAGCGCCGCTGCGTTCCCACCCGGTTACGGCCGTCGCACGTCTGGGTGAGCAGTGTCGATCGTGCACAACGAAACGGTCTCTGCGGTACCTGACCGGCCGGTATGTCTCTACAGTGACCGCGATCACCCAGAACGGGTGAGCTGCACGACAGGGAGCGCATCGTGACACCACCCGAAGAACGCAGGCTGCTGACCCCGGAGGAGTACGCCCAGGCTCAGGCCTCACCGGAGTTCGTGGAGCTGAAGCGGCGCTTCCGCCGTTTCGCGTTCCCGATGACCGTGGCCTTCCTCGCCTGGTACCTGCTCTACGTCCTGCTCTCGACATACGCGCCGGGCTTCATGGCCACGCCGGTGTTCGGCAACGTCAACCTCGGCATCCTGCTGGGGCTGGCCCAGTTCGTGTCGACGTTCGCCATCACGCACCTCTACGTGGCGCACGCCAACAGGAGCACCGACCCCATCGCGGACGAGATGCGCGAGCGGCTCGAGCACCACGAGTACGCCCGTGGCGCCCGCGGCGACGGCACGTCGGTGACCGGGGGTGCCTCGCGTGCCTGACGCGTACGACGTGATCGCCGCCGAGAGCGCCACCATCGGCAACCCGGCGATCAACATCTCGATCTTCGCCGGCTTCGTGGCGATCACGCTGGTCATCACCTTCCGGGCCAGCCGGAACAACACCAGCGCGGCGGACTACTACGCCGCCGGCCGCAACATCAGCGGCACCCAGAACGGCCTGGCCATCGCCGGTGACTACCTCTCGGCGGCGTCCTTCCTCGGCATCGCCGGCGCCATCGCCGTCTACGGCTACGACGGGTTCCTGTACTCGATCGGGTTCCTCGTCGCCTGGCTGGTGGCGCTGCTGCTCGTGGCCGAGCTGATGCGCAACACCGCGCGGTTCACGATGGCCGACGTCCTGGCCTTCCGGATGCGCCAGGGCCCCGTGCGCACCGCCGCGGCGATCTCGACGCTCGCGGTGTCCCTGTTCTACCTGCTGGCGCAGATGGCCGGCGCCGGCGGTCTGGTGACCCTGCTGCTCGGCGTCACCGGTGAGGCGGCCCAGGCGCTGGTCGTCGTCCTCGTCGGCGCGCTGATGATCGTCTACGTGCTGGTCGGCGGCATGCGCGGCACGACGTACGTGCAGATCATCAAGGCCTCGCTGCTCATCGCCGGGGCCCTCGTCATGACCGTGTGGGTCCTGGGCCTCTACGGCTTCAACCTCTCGGCGCTGCTCGGCGCCTCGGTGGAGAACGCCGTGGCGGACCGCGACGTGCTCGCGCCCGGTGCGCAGTACGGCGCGACCAGCATCTCGAAGCTGGACTTCGTCTCGCTGGGCCTGGCCCTGGTGCTCGGGACGGCGGGCCTGCCGCACGTGCTGATGCGCTTCTACACGGTGCCGACGGCGAAGGACGCCCGTCGCTCGGTGGTCTGGGCCATCTGGCTGATCGGCATCTTCTACCTGTTCAGCCTGGTGATCGGCTACGGCGCCGGCGCGCTGGTCGGCCCGGACACCATCCTCACGGCACCCGGTGCGGTCAACTCCGCCGCCCCGCTGCTGGCGTTCGAGCTGGGCGGCACGGTGCTCCTGGGCATCATCGCCGGTGTCGCGTTCGCGACGATCCTCGCCGTGGTCGCCGGCCTGACGATCACCGCC
>DATIMX010000403.1:0-12343 GCA_035474935.1 Geodermatophilus sp.
TCGGCGTGTGCGTGCAGACACGTCAAAGGCGCCTCAGCCATGGCCGGGATCCCGCCCCGCAGGACGAGCCGCGAGGGCGTCATGTCGGCTGCGACGAACCATCGACGTGAATGGCGTCTGGCCCGCAGGGCGTGCCAGGGACTAGAGCACGAACCCGCCTCGAGCGGCATTCCCCATGCCGCTCGTCCCCTCCACGTCGCACATCTGCGCAGCGAGCCCGTTGCACCACCGGCCACCGTGACCAGGCCGTACTTACGCTCACGCTGCCGCCCGCAGACTCATGGTGGTCACGTCCGCGTCGACGTGGAGCTTCGCGCCGGTGGCGGCGATGACCTCGTCGACACTCACACCGGGTGCGACCTCGCGGAGCACCAGGCCGTCCGGGGTGACGTCGATGACCGCCAGGTCGGTGATGACCCGGTCGACGCAGCCCTTGCCGGTCAGTGGGAGCGTGCACTCCTCGACGATCTTCGGGGATCCGTCGCGGGCGACGTGCTCCATCATGATGATCACCTTGCGGGCGCCGTGGACCAGATCCATCGCGCCGCCCATGCCGTTGACCATCTTGCCGGGAATCAGCCAGTTGGCCAGGTCGCCGCGGGGGTTGACCTGCATCGCGCCGAGCACGGCCACGTCGAGGTGCTGGCCGCGGATCATGCCGAAGCTCAGCGAGGAGTCGAAGAAGCTGGCCCCGGGCAGGATCGTCACCGTCTCCTTGCCGGCGTTGATCAGGTCCGGGTCCTCCTCACCCGCGAAGGGGTAGGGGCCCACGCCGAGGATGCCGTTCTCCGAGTGCAGCACGACGTGCACGTCGTCGGGGATGAAGTTCGGCACCAGCGTCGGCATCCCGATGCCGAGGTTGACGTACTGGCCGTCCTCCAGCTCGAGGGCCACCCGGGCGGCGAGCTGGTCACGGGTCAGGCTCATCGGGCATCCCCTTCGGTGGCCTCGTCGCCGGCGGCGGCCGGCGCGGCGGAGCGGTCGGTGCGCGGGCGGTTGGTGCGGTACTCGATCCCCTTGCCCTCGGTGCCGACGACGACCACCCGGTTGACGAAGACCCCGGGCAGGTGCACGTCCTCGGGCCGGATCTCGCCGGGTTCGACGAGCTCCTCGACCTCGGCGACGGTGATCCGCCCGGCCATGCCGGCCAGCGGGTTGAAGTTGCGCGCCGACTCGTGGAACACCAGGTTGCCGTGCCGGTCGCCGACCGCGGCGCGGACCAGGCCGAAGTCGGCGGTCAGCGCGGTCTCCAGCACGTACTGCCGGCCGTCGAACTCGCGGATCTCCTTGGGGGTGGAGGTCTGCACGACGTTGCCGTCGGCGTCGTAGTGCACCGGGATGCCGCCGTCGGCGACCATCGTGCCCACCCCGGTGGGGGTGTAGAAGGCCGGGATGCCGGTGCCGCCGGCGCGCAGCCGCTCGGCCAGCGTGCCCTGCGGGGTCAGCTCGACCGACAGCTGGCCGGACAGGTAGAGGCGCGCCAGCTCCTTGTTGCCGCCCACGAACGAGCTGATCGTCCGCGTGATCCGCCCCGCGTACAGGAGCACGCCCAGCGCCTGGTCGTCGACGCCGCAGTTGTTGCTGATCGTCGTCAGCCGGGACGCACCCTGCTCGAGCAGCGCGTCGATCAGCTTGATGGGCACGCCGCACAAGCCGAAACCGCCGACGGCGAGCACCGCGCCGTCCCTGATGTCTGCGACCGCCTCAGCGGCGCTGCCGACCACCTTGTCCATGCGGGAACACCGTCCGTCCGTCCGGGCGGCTGGGGAGCTGCGTCACGCAGGACGGCCCAGCTCGCGGATGCCGTCGATCGTCCGACCGAGCGTAGCGGTGACCCTCTCCGCCGTGGCGCGGCCCGGCAGCAGGGAGGGGTCGGGGGAGCGGACGAGCACGATCGACGCACCGGCGGCCAGGGGGGTCAGCAGCCACGCGACCGGGCCGGCCTCGGCGGCGGTGCGGTCGTCGACCAGCACCCGGTCGCCCTCGACCAGGCCCAGCCGCCCCGCGAGCTCGCGGGCGGTGTCCACCAGGCCGCCGAGGGTCAGCTCCAGGCCGCCCAGCAGCAGGCCGGGCGCGGCCGGGTCGGGCCGTTGCCAGGGGGTGAAGACGTCGCCGTGCCTGCGGACCTCGAGGGCGAAGTCGCGGGCCGGGCCGGTGTAGCCGGTCATGCCCATCCCGAGCGGGTGCAGGGAGAGGCCGAGCAGCTCGGGCAGCCCCTGCTCCTCGAGCGGCGGGAGCCGGTCCTGCGCGGCCAGGACGACGTCGGCGTCGTCGAGCCGGCCGTCGTCCTCGGCTGCGGTGTCGAGGACCGTGGCCCCGCAACTCCACACCCCCAGCAGCACCGCCGCGGTCTGCCAGTGCACCGGCAGCGCCACGGCGACCGTGCTGCCGCCGGTGACGTCGAACTCGTCCTGCAGCAGGTTCGCCGTCTTGGCCACCCAGTTGGCCAGGGTGGCCGCCGACAGCTCGACCCGCCCACCGCCGAGGTCGTCGTAGGAGGTCAGCAGGGGCGCCGCCGGTGCGCGGCGCAGCGCCGCGGCGAGCAGGTCGGCCGGGGTCATGCCCCGAGCTTCCCAGGTGGCGGCCCTCCTGCAGGGGCCCGCCGCCGGCCTCCCTGCAGGGGCCCACCGCGAGCCTGCGAGCGGTAGGGGGCGGGGAGGTCCTTCCACGGTGGGGGGCAGGAGGGTCCTTCTTCAGTTGATGCAGCCGGTGTCCGCCGCGGTGCGGGCGTCCTCGCCCTCGACCGGCTCGGACGGGACGGTCGGGTCGAGGGCCTGGCCGACCGCGTTGAAGTCCGAGCCGAGTACCAGCTGCACGGTGCCGGAGAGGGCGTCCTCGTTCTCCTCGACGACCGCGCCCGGCACGGCCGCAGCGAGCGTGGCGGCCAGGGCCTCGTCGCCGGCGGCGTACCGGACGACGGTGGTGTCGTAGCCGGAGGAGTCGGCGTTGCCGGTCGTCCCGACGGCGAACCCGGCGGTCTCCAGTGCCGCGGCGGCCTGGGCGGCCAGCCCGGAGGTGCCCGAGCCGTTGAGGACGTCGACGGTCACCGCGGACGGCGCGACCGTCTCGGGCGCGGCGGGCGTGGTCCCGGCCGGCGCCGCGGGCTCGGCGGACAGGTCGGCGAAGAAGGCGTGGAGGGTGTCCTCGTCCTCGAGCCGGATGATCGAGCGGTCCTGCTCGTCGCGGTCGGTGCCGACGTAGGGGATGGTCTGGAACTCGATGCTGCCGGCAGTCACCGACTGCATCTGCTGGGCCAGCTGGAACAGGTCCAGGCCCTGGTCGACGGTCAGCGACTGGGACGCCGCCTCGACCAGCTCCCGCTGCTTGCCCGGGTTCAGCATGACCTCGTCGGAGAGCATCTTGCGCAGCACGCCGGCGATGAAGACCTGCTGGCGGACGATCCGGTCGAAGTCGCCGCGGGGCAGGCCGTGCCGCTGGCGGACGAACTTCAGCGCGTCGGCGCCGCTGATCGTCTGGACGCCGGCGTCGAACACGGCCCCGGACCACTCGGAGTCGTCGACGGCCTCGCACAGGTTGACCTGGACGCCGCCGACGACGGAGCTGAGGTTGAAGAAGCCGAGCAGGTCGACCTCGGCGTAGTGGTCGATCTGCAGGCCGGTCAGCCCGCTGATCGTCTGCACCAGCAACTGGGCCCCGCCGGCCTGGCGGACCTCGGCGGAGGCGGTCTCCGAGGTCTCGGCGTAGCCGTAGGCGTAGGCGGCGTTGAGCTTGTCCATCCCGAAGCCGGGGATCTCCACGTAGGAGTCGCGGGGGAAGGAGACGAAGGAGGCGCGCGACCCGTCGGCCGGGATGTGCACCAGGATCATCGTGTCGGTGTTGATGCCCGAGTCGGTGCCCGCGTTGAGGCTGGCCAACTGCTCGTCGCTGAGGTTGGCGCGGCTGTCGTTGCCGACCAGCAGCAGGTTCACCGCCTCGGGCGCGTTCCCGGTGCCGTCGTTGCCGTCGGTGGGGATGGCGTCGGTGCGGTTGACCGTCGCCTCGGCGACCTGACCGAGGTACCAGCCCCAACCGCACCCGGCGAGCAGCACGACCGACAGCACCCCGGCGACGGCGCGCGCCGCGGTGGCGGCGCGGCCGGCGCGCCGGCGCGGCGCCGGACCCTCCGCGGCGGGCCCGTCCGCCGCCTGGGAGCGGGAGCTGGCACGGGTCGAGCCGGCGCGGCCGGCCCGGGGGTCCAGGCGCGCCGGCAGCTGCCGGTCGCCACCCGCTCCGGGGTTCTCTCGTCTCACGGGGGTCCTTCCTCGTGCTCGTCCGCGCGGACACGACGCCGATCCGTCGTGACCGGGGCCGGCCTGGGTGCGGCCGCCGTCGAGAGCGGCGGGCGTCGACCCGGAGGCTGAGGGCGATGCTAGGTGCCGGGAGCCGCGCCCGGCTCGCGTCACGTGGCGAAACGGGACGCGTGTGACCAGCGGTGCTGGGGCGACGCAGCGGTCGCGGACGACGGGGGTCCGGCTCGTACCGTGGCGGCATGACGAACACCCCGGGGACCCTGTCCATCGGCGCCCGCCGGGTCGGTCCCGGCGAGCGACCCCTGGTGATCGCCGAGCTCGGCATCAACCACGACGGCGACCTCGACCGGATGCACCGCATGATCGACGACGCCGCCGACGCGGGGGTCGAGTGCGTCAAGTTCCAGTCGCACGTCGTCGAGGACGAGATGATCCCCAACGACGTCGTCCCCGGGAACGCCGACGAGACGATCTACGGGATGATGCAGCGCTGTGCGCTCTCGGCGACCGAGGAGCGCGAGGTGTTCGCCCACGCGCACGAGCGGGGGATGCTGGCGCTGTCCACGCCGTTCAGCCGGGCCGCGGCCGACCGGCTGGCCGAACTCGACGTCCCCGCGTTCAAGATCGGCTCGGGGGAGTGCAACAACTACCCGCTGGTCCGGCACATCGCCTCGTTCGGCAAGCCGGTACTGCTGAGCACCGGGATGAACGACGTCAGCACCATCCGCCCGTCGGTGGAGCTGCTGCGCGCCAGCGGGGTGCCGTTCGCGCTGATGCACTGCACGAGCATGTACCCGACCCCGCCGGAGAAGGTCCGCCTCGGCGGGATCACCGAGCTGGGGGAGGCCTTCCCCGACGCCGTCCTGGGCCTGTCGGACCACACCACGTCGATCTACGCCTGCCTCGGCGCGGTCGCCGTCGGGGCCGCGGTGCTCGAGCGGCACTTCACCTCGGACCTGTCCTGGAGCGGCCCGGACATCCCGATCTCCAGCACCCCGGAGGAGTTCGCCCGGCTCATCGAGGGCGCCGACGTGCTCGGCCTGGCCCGCGGTGGGCGCAAGGAGATCCTCCCGGAGGAGCAGCCCACCATCGACTTCGCCTACGCCTGCGTCGTGACGACCAGGCCGGTCGGCGCCGGTGAGGAGTTCACCGTCGACAACCTGTGGGTGAAGCGCCCCGGTACCGGCGAGGTCGTGGCCAAGCACTACGACGAGCTGCTCGGCCGGCGGGCGAGCCGCGACCTGCCCGCCGACGTGCAGGTGGCGTGGTCCGACCTGACCCCGGCGTGACCGCTCCGGGACGGCCCCGGCGCGTCGTCGGCCTCACCGGCACGCGCGCGGACTTCGGCAAGATGCGCGACGTCTACCTGGGGCTGCAGGAGGCCCCGGGCATCGAGTTCTCCCTCGTGGTCACCGGCATGCACCTGCTGCACCGGTACGGCTACACGCTGCGCGAGATCGAGCGGGCCGGCCTGCGGGCGCTGCACCACGTGCCCAACCAGGTCGAGGACGAGCCGATGGCGCTGGTGCTGGCCAACAGCATCAACTCGATCACCCGGCTGCTGCTCGCGGAGTCGGCGGACATGGTGCTGGTGCACGGCGACCGGGTCGAGGCGCTGGCCGGGGCGCTGGCCGGCAGCCTCACCAACACCCGCGTCGCGCACGTCGAGGGCGGTGAGGTCTCCGGGACGATCGACGACGCCATCCGGCACTCGCTGAGCAAGCACGCCCACGTGCACTTCGTGGCCAACGACCGCGCCCGCGCCCGGCTGCTGCAGCTGGGGGAGGAGGCCGAGCGGGTGCTGGTCGTCGGCAGCCCCGAGGCCGACGCGCTCGCGGTGGCGGCGGAGTCGGATCTGGCCCCCGTGCGCGCGCACTACGGCACCCCGGCCCCGCCCTACGGCGTCCTGGCGCTGCACCCGGTGACCACCGAGCTCGAGCTCAACCGGCGGCACGCCGAGGCGGTCGTCGACGGCGTGCTCGCCGCCGGGGGCTCGTGGGTGGTCATCGACCCCAACAACGACGAGGGCACCCACGACGTCCGGGCCGCGCTGGAGCGTCTCGGCGGCCGCCCGGACGTCGTCCGCCTGCCGTCGATGCGCTTCCCGGCGTACCTGACGCTGGTCCGGCACGCCGAGGTCGTCGTCGGCAACTCCAGCAGCGGCGTCCGGGAGGCGCCGGTGCTCGGGACGCCGTCGGTGGACGTCGGGTCGCGGCAGACCGACCGCTCCCCGGCGGCCTCGGTCCGGCACGTGCCGGCGGTGGCCGCGGAGGTGGCCGGCGCGATCCGCGCCGCCCGGGCCGCGGGGCGCAGCCGGCCCGAGGAGCACTTCGGGTCCGTCGGCGCCGCCGGGCGGATCGTCGAGGCCGTCTGCGGCGACGCGGTGTGGGACCTCGGGCTGCAGAAGCGCTTCGTCGACCGGCCGCTGGCCGAGGGCGTCTAGCCCTCGAGCGCCGCCCGCGCGGCGGCGAGGTCCGCGGCGGTGTCGACGTCGAGGCTGCGCTCCTCCGGCATCTCGACCACCGCGAGCGGCGGCACCAGGACGGCCTGGGCCGCGGCCATGTCACCGGCAGCGGTCACGTAGACCGCGCCGTTCGGGCGCAGCGCGCGGGGCAGCTGCTGGCGCGGCGCCTCCAGGTCGGCCCAGGTGCGCACCGGGGACGCCGTCCCCGCGTCGTCGACGAGCAGCTGCTTGAGCGGGTGGTGCCCGACCGCGCAGCCGGTGAGCGTGCTGCCCACGTCCCCGGCAGCGTGCCGGTCCAGGACGGCGCGCACGTCCTCCCCCGTGCGCAGCGGCGAGGTGGGCTGCAGGAGCAGCACGAGGGTGTCGTCGGGCAGCGCGAGCGTCCGCACGGCGTGCAGGACGGCGTCCACCGTGCGGCTGTCGCCGGTGGCCAGCTCGGCCGGGCGGTCGACGACGGTGCACCCGAGCTCCCGGGCCTCGGCCGCGATGTCGGCGCCGTCGGTGGTGACGACGACCTCGTCGACGCCGGCGTCCCGCGCGGCGCGGACGGCGTGGCCGACGAGGGAGAGCCCCCCGATCCGGGCCAGGTTCTTGCCGGGCAGGCCCTGCGAGCCGGCCCGGGCGGGGACGACGGCGACGACCCGCGGTGCGTTCCCCGGAGCCGGCACGCGGGCGACGCTAACAGCGCTGCGCGACACGCCTCACCCCGCGGGAGGATGACCCCGCCACCCCGGCACGGGAGGATCGGCCCATGCGCGTGCTCGTCACCGGGGGAGCGGGCTTCATCGGCTCGCACTACGTCCGGACCATGCTCACCGGCGGTTACCCGGGCTTCGAGGACGCCGAGGTGACCGTCCTCGACAAGCTCACCTACGCCGGCAACCCGGCCAACCTGGCGCCGGTGGCCGACTCGCCGCGGTACCGCTTCGTGCGGGGTGACATCTGCAGCGCCGCCGACCTCGACGCCGCCCTGCCCGGCCACGACGTCGTCGTCAACTTCGCCGCCGAATCGCACGTCGACCGCTCGATCACCGGCGCCTCGGAGTTCGTGCTGACCAACGTGCTCGGCGCCCAGCAGGTGTTCGAGGCCTGCCTGCGGCACGGCGTCCGCCGGGTCGTGCACGTCTCCACCGACGAGGTCTACGGCTCGATCGACGAGGGCTCGTGGACCGAGGACCACCTCCTGGAGCCGAACTCGCCGTACTCGGCGGCCAAGGCCGGCGGGGACCTGATCGCCCGCGCCTACGCGAAGACCTACGGGCTGGACATCTCCATCACCCGGTGCAGCAACAACTACGGGCCGTACCACTTCCCCGAGAAGGTCATCCCGCTGTTCGTCACCAACCTGCTCGACGGGCACAAGGTGCCGCTGTACGGCGAGGGGGCCAACGTGCGCGACTGGCTGTTCGTCGACGACCACTGCCGCGGCATCCAGCTGGTCGTGGAGCAGGGGCGGCCCGGCGAGTTCTACAACATCGGCGGCGGCCGGGAGCTGTCCAACCGGGAGCTGACCGAGAAGCTGCTCGAGGCCACCGGCCGCGACTGGAGCTACGTCGAGAACATCGTCGACCCGCGCGGCGGCGGCCACGACCTGCGCTACTCGGTGGACTACTCCAAGACCGCCGCGCTCGGCTACGCGCCGCGGATGGGCTTCGAGGACGGGCTCGCCCTCACCGTGCAGTGGTACCGGGACAACCGGGCCTGGTGGGAGCCGCTCAAGGCCGGGCTCGCCACCGCCCGGGCATGACCGGACCCGACCACCCGACCGCCTGGCTGGTCACCGGCGCCCGCGGGCAGCTCGGCGGCGACCTGCTCGCCGTCCTGGCCCGCCGGCCCGGGGACCCCGTCACCGCGCTGGGGCGCGCCGAGCTCGACCTCACCGACGAGCGGCAGGTGCGCGACGTCGTCCGCGACTGGCTGGACGGCGTCCGGAGGGCCCGTCCCGTCGTCCTCAACGCCGCCGCCTACACCGCCGTCGACGCCGCGGAGAGCGACGAGGAGACCGCGCTGCTGGTCAACGGCCGCGCCCCCGGCTGGCTGGCCGAGGAGCTCGCCGGGCGCGGGCGGCTGGTGCACGTCTCCACCGACTACGTCTTCGACGGCGAGGCCACCGAGCCCTACCCGGTGGACGCCCCGGTCGCCCCGCGCTCGGCCTACGGCCGGACCAAGGCGGCGGGGGAACGCGCGGTCGCGGCCGCCGGGGGTGACGCCACCGTCGTCCGCACCGCCTGGGTGTACGGCGCGCACGGCGGCAACTTCGTGCGCACCATGGCCGGCCGCGCCCTCGACGGCGCCCCGGTCTCGGTGGTCGACGACCAGGTCGGCTCGCCGACCTGGGCGGCCGACCTCGCCACCGGCCTGGTCGCGCTCGGCGCCCGGCCCGGTCCGGTGCCGCCGGTGCTGCACCGCACCGACGCCGGTGCGGTCAGCTGGTACGGCCTGGCCCGCGCCGTCTACGAGGAGGTCGGCGCCGACCCGGCTCTGGTGACCCCGACGACGACCGAGGCCTTCCCGCGCCCGGCGCCCCGCCCGGCGTGGTCGGTGCTCGACGGCAGCGCGTGGCTGGCCGCCGGGCTGCCCGCGCCGCGGCCGTGGCGGACGGCGCTGCACCTCGCGCTGCAGGAGTGGCCGCCCCGCTGAGGCGCGTGTGAGCCGTGGGGCTCGAGTGGCCAGCGGGTCGCGACGAACCGGATCTCCGGAGATCGTCGGCCGTGTCGGCTCAAGATCGGCTGTGGCCCAGCCGATGCTCTCCGTGGACAGATGCGCCCTCGTGCGGGGTGCAGCCGCCGCGCTCCACCGGAGGACCAGCCCGTGCGTCGTCGCTTGCTCGCCGGAACCACCGCCTTCGCCGCCCTCACCGGGGTCGTCCTGGTGCTGCCCGTCTACGCCGAGCCGAGCCCCGAGGCCGTGCCCGTCGAGACGTCGGTGGAGGAGGTCGCGATGGGGTCGTTCAGCGACCCCGCGCCCGAGGCGCAGGTGCAGGAGGGCACCACCGACCCGGTCGCCGGCGTGCCCGACACCGTCCCGACGCTGTCGGTGAGTGCCACCGACGTCGCCGAGTTCTCGCTGGTCGGCGTCACCTGGGCGTACGACGCGGCGGTCACCGACACCGTCGTGCAGGTGCGGGTCCGCGACCTCGACGGCGCCTGGGGGGCGTGGACGGAGGTCAGCGCGGAGGCGGCCGAGCAGGAGGCCGAGACGGACACCGGGCACCCCGTCCGGGGCGGGACGGCGCCGCTGTGGACCGGTCCGGCGACCGCGGTGGAGGCCGAGCTGGTGACCCGCTCCGGCGCGCAGCCCACCGACGTCCAACTGGACCTGGTCGACCCGGGCGAGAGCGCGGCCGACGCCTCCCTCGGCGACCCCGACATCACCGAGACCGCCGACGCGGCGGTGGCGATGCCCCCCGTCTTCTCCCGGGCCCAGTGGGGCGCCGACGAGAACCTCATGAAGTGGACCCCGCAGTACGCCAGCACCATCAAGGCCGCGACGCTGCACCACACCGCCGGGTCGAACAACTACACCGCCGACCAGGTGCCGGGGATCCTCCGCTCGACGTACACCTACCACGCGCAGAGCCTGGGCTGGGGCGACATCGGCTACAACGTCCTCGTCGACCGCTACGGGACGGTGTTCGAGGGGCGGGCCGGGGGCCTGGCCCGCTCGGTGATCGCCGCGCACGCCGGCGGGTTCATCCGCGAGACCTTCGGCATCGGGATGATGGGCGACTTCACCTCGGTCGCCCCGCCGGCCGCCACCATCGAGGCGACCGCGCAGCTCGCGGCGTACAAGCTGGGCGGGCTCTACCGCGACCCGAACGCCACGGTCACGCTGACCAGCGCCGGGGGTGGCACGTCGCGCTACCCGAAGGGCCGCGCGGTGACGCTGCCGACCGTGTTCGCGCACCGCGACGTGGGCGCCACCGAGTGCCCGGGCAACACCGGCATCCGCTCCATGCCGACCATCCGCTCGCGCACCGCGGCACTGGTCGGCAACCTCGCGACCTACCCGATCCGGCAGAAGTGGCTGGCGCAGCGCAGCGTGCTCGCCGAGCCGTCGGTGGTCGAGAGCCCGACGTCGAGGTCGGCGCGCGTGACCCGGTTCTCCGGGAGCAACGGCGCGGTCTACTGGTCGAGCGCCACGGGGGCCTGGTCGGTGCAGGGCGTCATCAACTCCCGGTACGACGCCCTGGGCGCCGCGGGCTCGGTGCTCGGCCTGCCGCGGACCGACGAGAAGGCCACCCCGGACGGGCGCGGGCGCTACAACCAGTTCCAGTCCGGCGTCGTCTACTGGACCTCGGCGACGGGGGCCTGGCCCGTGCGGGGCCCGATCCTCACGCGCTGGGCCCAGCTGGGCTCCGAGCGGTCGAGCCTGGGCTACCCGAAGGGCGACCAGTTCGCGGTCACCGGCGGGGTGCGCCAGAACTTCGAGCGCGGCTACCTGCGCCTCAACACGAGCTCCGGGGCCGTGACGACGAACGCGTGAGCTACTCGGGGTGCCCGATCGCGGTCGACGCGGGGACCACGACGTACTGGCGCAGGCAGAGGTCGGTGAAGACCACGGGGCCGCGGGGGCCCGGGACGTGGTCGACGTTGATGCCGGTCTCCGGGACGCGGCGCAGCTTGACGCCGTCGAGCAGGCGGGTGGTGGCGTTCCAGAAGGCGCCGGTGCCGGCGTAGGTGTCGAGGAACTCCCGCGCCGAGGCCTCGTCGGAGGTCACGATCGTCGCCGCGAGCCCCGACGTCTCGCGGTTGGCCGTGGTGGCGGCGTCGGCCGGGCCGTCCACGGGCGCCAGGGTCACCGTCGCCTCGTTCCCGTCGTCGAGCGCCCACTCGTGGCCGAGCGCGTGCTCGTGCGGGGGCATCGACGCGCGCAGGCCGTGCCCCTCGAGGAGCGCGACCAGGTCCGGGACCAGCTCGTCCCAGCGGTGCCGGTCGACGAGCAGGAGGTTGAGGCGGTTGCAGACGCCGAGCCGGTCGATCGACGAGGTGACGAGCGAGTGCGCGAGCTCGAGGGGCGCGGCACGGTCGACGTAGAGCACGCCGCCGCCGTCGGCGTGGGCGAGCGTGCGCACCCCGTGCTGGGCCGCCTCGAGACCGAGCGAGCGCGTCGTGTCGCCGGAGCCGCGCAGGATGACCAGCGGGATGAGGCCCGGGCGGCGCACCAGCTCGACGGCGCACTCGCGGCGCGGGTCGGTGACGAGCACGACGGAGTCGGGGTCCAGGCCCGCGCCGGCGAGCGCGGGGGCGACGACGGCCTCCATCAGCGCGGTGGCCGAGGCGAGCGCCGCGCCGCCGGTGCGCAGGACGCCCGCGTTGCGCGACTTCAGCAGCTGGGAGGCGACGTCGACGACGACGTTGGGACGCGCCTCGAAGTTCGCGCCGATGACGCCGACGGGCCGGCGACGCTCGATCAGGCGCAGCCCGTCCGGGCGCTCCTCGAGGACGGTGTCGACCTCCGGCGTCGGGATGTCGGCGAGCTCGACCAGCGACCGGGCCATGCCCTCGAGGCGCGCGCGGTCGAGGCGCAGGCGGTCGACGAGCGCGGAGGTGGTCCCCGCGCTCTCGGCGGCCTCGACGTCCGCGGCGTTGGCCTCGAGCACGGTGTCGGCGGCCTCGACGAGCAGCGT
>DATIMX010000404.1:0-4903 GCA_035474935.1 Geodermatophilus sp.
GAGCCGGTCGCGGTGGGTCAGCTGCTTGAACCGGTCGCGGTCGACGGTGTCGAGGCTGCAGTTGATCCGGTCGAGGCCGGCCGCGGCCAGGGCGGGGGCGACCCGGGCCAGGCCGATCGCGTTGGTGGTCAGGCTGACCTCGGGCCGCGGCGTCAGCGCGGTGGCGGCGGCCACGATGCCCACCAGGCCGGGGCGCAGCAGCGGCTCGCCGCCGGTGAAGCGGACCTCGCGGATGCCCAGCTGCTCGACGCCGATGCGGACCAGCCGGGCGATCTCCTCGTCGGTGAGCACCTCGACCTTGGGCAGCCAGTCCAGGCCCTCGGGCGGCATGCAGTAGGTGCAGCGCAGGTTGCACCGGTCGGTCAGCGACACCCGCAGGTCGGTCGCGACCCGGCCGTGCCGGTCCACCAGGCCACCGGTGCCGGGGGCGGGGTCCGGACGGCGGACCACGGGGTCCGGGAGCGGGCTGGTCGAGGTCACGCCTGTGAATGTAGTGCGGGAGGACGACGCTGCGCCGCTGCCCGAACGGGCGGTGGGGGGCGACCGGGACTCCGGTCGCCCCCCACCGGGGGAGTGCTGGGTCAGCCGATCGGGGTCGGGTCGACCGGGTCCGGCGGCACCGGCACCGACCCCTGGATCCGGTTGCGGGCCTGGCAGTCGCTGGTGCAGTTGGTGGCGCCGGCGGACAGCTCGATCGCGTCCTCGCCGAGCACGCCGCCCATCCGGCCGCCCGAGGCGACCGACCAGCGGGTGGTCCGGCCGTCCTGGAACAGCTTGGTGGCCACCTGCGGGCTGTCCTTGCCGAGCAGCATCTGGTGGGTCGCGTCGCCGGGGACGCCGTCGCCGAAGTTGATCTTCCCGGTGTACTCGTTGACGAAGTAGAAGAGCGTCGGGCCGAGGGTGTGCACGTACTCGACGGGGCCGCCGAACTCCTGCTCCATCTGGAAGATGCCGCCCTGCGGGGCGTCCTTGGCCTGGACCTTGAGCTTGCCGGCGGCGGTGGTGAACTCCGCGACGAGGACGTCGTCGCGCAGCCGCAGCTCGCCGATCCGCACGCCGCGCAGCTGGGCCGCGGTCAGCTGCGGCACCTTCGAGGCGAAGACGACGGTCGGGGCGGTCACCATCCGCTGCGGGTCCGGCGCGCCGGTCAGCGTGTAGTCCCGGACGCCGAGCGTCGCCGGGTCGATGGTGAACGTGACGTGCCGGCCACGGACGGCGATCGGGCCGGTCGGGGTCACGTCGCGCAGTCGCGCCTCCGAGCCGGCGGCCGGGTTCGTGGTGCGGCCGTTGACGGTGACGGCGAAGTCGCCGCCGGTGCCGGTGGCCGTCGTCCCTCCGCCGTCCTCGGCGGCGGCAGTGTCGTCGCCCTTGGCGGCGGCGGTCCCGGGGGCGAGCAGGACGGTGAGACCGAGCAGGAGGGCCAGCAGGCGGCGCGGGCAGGTGGTCGCGGACACGGGGCTCCTTCGACGGGGGGCGCGGTGCGTGTGCAACTGCTCACACAGAGTGCATGAACCGTCAAGCAGTCCATCGGCGGCGCGCCGGGCGGCCGAAATGCGACGGCGGGGCACGGGAGTCCGTTGCTACGGTCGCGGAGCCACCCGAGAGACCGGCGGGCAGCCCCGCACTCGCCTGTGGCCAGGAAGCGCGAGACGTCCCGTGTCACCCCGCACCGTGTTCAGCCCCTACGCCCGCCTGTTCGCCGTCCCCGGCTCGCTGGCGTTCTCCTTCGCCGGGTGGGTCGCCCGGCTGCCCATCCCCATGCTCGGCCTGGGCGCCGTCCTGCTCGTCGCCGGCGAGACCGGCAGCTACGGCCTGGCCGGCGCGGTCTCCGGCACGCTGGCGCTGAGCTTCTCCGTCGCCAGTCCCCAGTGGGCCCGCGCCATGGACCGCCGCGGGCAGGGCGCCGTCCTGCGCTGGGCGATGACCGGCTACCTGGTCTGCGGCTACGGCTTCGTGGCCGCGGTGACCCTCGGCGCGCCGCTGTGGAGCTGGTTCGTGCTGGCCGCGCTGTGCGGGGCGAGCGGGCCCAACATCGGGTCCCTGGTGCGGGCCCGCTGGGCCGAGGCGCTGGCCGAGCCGGGCCGCCGCCAGACCGCCTTCGCCCTCGAGGCCGTCGTCGACGAGGTCGTCTTCGTCGTCGGCCCGCCACTGGTCACCCTGCTCGCGACGCTCATCGCCCCGCCCGTCGGCTTCCTCACCGGCATCACGCTCGGCGCGGTCGGCGGCCTGTGGCTGGCCGGCCAGCGCGCCACCGAGCCCGCCGTCCAGCCGGTCGAGCCGGGGGCGCCGTCCCGGCGGTGGGCCGCCCTGAACGCGACGGTGCTGGTCGTGGCGGTCACCTACGCGGCGGTCGGCACCGTGTTCGGGGCGATGGACGTCGTCGTCGTGGGCTTCGCCGACGAGCAGGGCGCGCCGGCACTGGCCGGTGTGGCGCTGGCCGTCTACGCGTTCGGCAGCCTCGTCGCGGGCCTGGTCTACGGCGTCGCCCGGCTGCCCGGCACGCTGTCCGCCCGGTTCCTGGCCACCGCCGTCGCCTTCGGCCTGGCCGCGCAGCTGCTGTGGGGCGTCGGCTCGCTGGCGGTGCTGGTGGTCGCGGGCTTCCTCGCCGGCACCGCGATCGCGCCGGTGCTGGTCTCGGGCACCTCGCTGGTCGAGTCGCGGGTGCCGCGCACCGCCCTCACCGAGGCGCTGTCGTGGACCACCACGGGGCTCACCCTCGGCGTCACGGCCGGGTCCGCGCTGGCCGGCGCCGCCGTCGACGCCTGGGGCGCGGAGTCGGCGTTCGCCGTCCCGGCGGGGGCCGCGGCGCTCGCGGCGCTGCTCGCGCTGGCCGGGGCCCCGCTGCTGCGGGTGCGTCGCGCGCCGGTGCCCGCCGACCTGGCCCGGAAGGCCGCGTGACCGTCACGGTCCGGCCGCTGGCCGACGACGAGCTGCCCGCTGCGTGGGAGCTGGGCCGGCTGGCCTTCGGCGGGTCGTCGACCGCGCCGGAGTGGGCGCTGCGGCCGGTCCCCGGGATCCTGCGGCTGGGCGCCTTCGACGAGCGTGGCCGGCTGGTCGGCAAGGCGACCGACACCGGCCACGAGCAGTGGTGGGGCGGCCGGGCGGTGGCGACGGCGGACGTCGGCGGCGTCGCCGTCCTGCCCGAGCACCGCGGCGGCGGGGTGGCCCGGGCGCTGCTCGCCGACCTGCTGGCCCGCGGGCGGGAGCGGGGCGCCGCGGTCAGCGCGCTCTACCCAACCGTGTCGGCGGTGTACCGGCGGCTGGGGTGGGAGGTCGTGGGCGCGCTGCAGCGGGCCGAGCTGGACACCGCCTCGCTGCCGTCGGCCCCGGTGCCCGGCGTCTCCGTGCGCCCGGGCGAGCCGGCCGACCTCGCGGTCGTCGACGCGCTGTACGAGACGCTCGCCCGCCCGCGCACCGGGCTGCTCACCCGCCGCGGCGGTGCGTTCGACCTGCCGCACGGGGGCCGGTGGCCCGACGGGGTGGACGGCGTCACGGTGGCCGAGCAGGACGGCGTCCCCACCGGCGTCCTGGTGTACGAGCGCGGCGCGGGCTACGGGCCCGAGGCGCGGCTGACCGTGCACGACCTGCTCGGGGTCACCGCCGAGGCGGCGCGGGCGCTGGTCGGCGTGCTGGCCGGCTGGCGCACCGTGACGCGCACCGTCCGGGTGCCGCTGCTGGCCGGTGACGCGGTGTCCGCCGTGCTGCCGCTCGAGCGCTCATCGGAGGGGCCCGGGGCGGCGTTCATGCACCGGCCGGTCGACGTGGTGCGCGCCGTCGCCGACCGCGGCTGGCCGGGGCACGTGCGCGGTCGGGTGGCGTTCACGCTGCTCGACCCGGTCGTGATGGAGAACACCGGGCCGTGGGAGCTGGAGCTCGCCGACGGCGCCGGGGAGCTGCGCCGTCCCGACCGGGAGCCGGGGCTGACCCTCGACGTCCGCGGGTTCGCGCAGCTCTACTGCGGGACCACCACCGGACGGGCCGCGGCACTGGCCGGGCTGGTCTCCGGCCCGGAGGACCCGTCCGCGCTGGACCTGCTCGCCTCCGGCCCGCCGGCCCAGCTGCTCGACTACTTCTGACGACGGGTTGAGCGCGGGGCTCGCGGGTAGGCGGACTGTCGGCAGGCTGCGTGCCCACGCGAGTGCGCGGCGCCTTCACCCGTCAGCGAGAGGAGCCCCCGTGGCCACCGTGCCCACGATCCGACTCAACAACGGCGTCGAGATTCCCCAGCTGGGGTTCGGCGTCTACCAGGTCCCGCCGGAGGACACCGCCGACGCCGTCTCCACGGCCCTGGAGATCGGCTACCGGCACATCGACACCGCCGAGATGTACGGCAACGAGAAGGGCGTCGGTGAGGCCGTCGCGCGCTCCGGCATCGACCGCGGTGAGGTCTTCGTGACCAGCAAGCTGAACAACGGCTTCCACCGCCGGGACGACGCGCTGCGTGCCTTCGACCAGTCGCTGGGCGACCTGGGCTTCGAGTACCTGGACCTCTTCCTCATCCACTGGCCGTTGCCCGGGATCGACGTCGACTACATCGAGACCTGGAAGGCGATGGAGGAGATCTACGCCAGCGGCCGCTGCCGCGCGATCGGCGTCTCCAACTTCCAGGCCCACCACCTGCGCCGGCTGTTCTCGCAGGCCCAGGTGCGCCCCGCCGTCAACCAGATCGAGGTGCACCCCTACCTCACGCAGGAGGAGCTGCGGGCCTTCGACGCCGACCACGAGATCGTCACCGAGGCCTGGTCGCCGATCGCGCAGGGCAAGGTGCTCGGCGACCCGGCGATCGTGGCCATCGCCGAGCGGCTGGGCCGCACCCCGGCCCAGGTCGTGCTGCGGTGGCACGTGCAGCGCGGGGACGTCGTCTTCCCGAAGTCGGTCTCCCGCCAGCGCATGCAGGAGAACG
>DATIMX010000405.1:0-7198 GCA_035474935.1 Geodermatophilus sp.
TGGCTGGTCGTGCGCGGGCCCTCGGGCGCCGGCAAGTCGACGTTCCTCGCCGTGCTGCTCGCCGCCCTGCGGCCCCGGGCGGGCACGTACGCGCTGGGCGGCGTCGACACCGCGCGGCTGACCGGGGACGGCGTCCGCTCCCGGATCGCGTGGCTGCCGCAGGACGCGCACGTGTTCGCCTCGAGCATCCGCGCCAACCTGGCCCTGGCCGCGCCGCGGGGCGAGCTGGCCGGGCCGGACGGCGAGGCGCGGATGCGCGCGGCGCTCGGCGCCACCGGGCTGGGCGGGCTGCTGGCCGCGCTGCCCGCGGGCCTGGACACCCCGGTCGGCGCGGGCGGCACCGCGCTCTCGGGCGGCGAGCGGCGCCGGCTGGCCGCGGCGCGGGCGCTGCTGGCCGACCGGGACGTCGTGCTGCTCGACGAGCCGACCGCGCACCTCGACCCGCCCACCGCCGCGGCGCTGCTGCGCGACCTGCGGTCGGCGCTCGCCGGCCGGGTGGTGGTCTGCGTGACCCACGACGACACCGTCGAGCAGCCCGGCGACACCGTCCTCCGGATCGGCGCGACGCAGGCCGCACTCGCGAGCTGAACCGGCCGGCCCCGTCCCGGGCCCGCCGCGAGCCCGCTGGCGTGCTGGAACGGCCACCCTTCAGGGGCCCGCCGGCCCCGTCCAGGGGCCGCCCTGAGCCTGCGAAGGGTGGGGAGGACGGGGTCCTTCTACGAGGCGTGGGGGGAAGGGTGGTCCTTCCTCAGGCGGCCGCGGCGTGCGGCCGGCCGGGGGCCTGCGGCCGGGCGCGGACGACCTCGAACCCCGGGAAGGCCGGCAGCGCGGGGTCGACCACGACCGGCACGCCCGGGGGCGGTCCCAGCAGGCGGCGCCCGACCACCGCAGCGCGCTCGTCGGGCGTCAGCTGAGCGAGCATGCGCTCGTACAGCTCGGGCCGGATGCGGAGCTCACGGGGCGAGGCTGCCCCGGGGGTGACGGCGACCGCGATCAGGTCGCCGGCGATGTCCGGCCGGCCCCAGTGGGTGGGGTGGGCTGCTCTGACGATGGCCTCGGACATGGTGCCCTCCTGGGCGGTTCCCCCGCGCTCTGTTCAACACCGGGGGGAGGTGTCGCATGCCTTGTGTAGCCCAGAGGTCCGACAGTCCTGAGCAGATACGTCGGCCGGGCGGCTCCTCTCGTCGGTGCCGTCGGGCACCCTCCTGGCATGGAGTCGTCCTTCACCGGTTCGGTGTTCCTCGGCATGAGCGTCGACGGGTTCATCGCCCGTCCCGACGGCGACCTCGCCTGGCTGACCGGCGGCGGCCAGGCCGATGGGAACGGGGCCGGCGGCGCGCCGGACGACGGCGAGGGCGGCGACTTCGGGTTCGCCGAGTTCGTCTCCGGGGTCGACGCGCTGGTCATGGGCCGCGGCACCTACGAGGTGATCGCGCCGCTGGCCGAGTGGCCCTACCAGGGCAAGCCGGTGCACGTCATCAGCACCACGCTGGAGCCCGATCCCCGCATCACCCTGCACCGCTCGTTCGACGAGGCGGTCACCGCGCTGACGGCCGCCGGGTACCGCCGCGTCTACGTCGACGGCGGACGGACGGTGCACGACTTCCTCGCCGCCGGACTGGTCGGGGAGCTGACCCTCTCCCGGGTGCCGGTGCTCATCGGCGAGGGGCACACGCCGTTCGGGCCGCTGCCGGCCGACGTGCTGCTCGAGCACCTGCGCACCGGGACCTTCCCCGGCGGGATGGTGCAGACGACCTACCGGGTGCGCCGGGACGGCTGAGCTGCCGGGACGGCGACCGGGATCTCCGGGCCCAGGGTCGCGCCCTGCAGCAGTCGCAGGTCGTCGCCGGACCAGAAGCTGCCCGGGTCGTAGGCGTTGCGCGGGCGGCGGCCGTCGAGCAGGCCCATGGCGGTGCAGGTGGTGGCCACCAGCTCGGCGCAGTACACGGTCTCCGTCGACGTGCCCCGGCGCAGCCGGGCCCGCTGCCCGTAGCGCTGCTGCCAGGTGCGGACGGCGTCGGCGAGGTCGTGCAGCTGGACGCCGCGCTGGTGCCGGCCGGTCCACACGTCGGGCAGCGAGCGGCCGAGTTCGGCGTGCCGGAGCAGCGGCGGCAGGTCCTCCAGGACGACGGCCATCCCGACGTGGTCGACCGGGGCGTCGGGAAGCGTCCGGATCGCCCGGTCGGCCACCGAGGCGCCGCGGACGACCCACACGTCGCCGGTGCGGGTGAGGTCGACCGCCGCGTCCAGGCTCAGCTCGGGAACGGCGCTACCGTCAGGACCGTGCGGGTGTCGAAGCTGCTGGGCCTGGCCGGTCTCGCCGGCGTCGCGGCGACCGGGGCGGTGCTGGCCCGCGGTGAGCGGCAGCGCCGGGCGCACACCCCCGAGGAGATCCGCACCCGGCTGCGTGAGCGGCACGCCGCGCTGGCCGACGTCCCGGAGCCGGTCACGACCGCGGAGCTGGTCTCCGGGCGCGGGCACCGGCTCGCCCGGGTGCTGCGCCGCCGCTGACACTCAGGCCGGCGGTGCCGGCAGGACGACGATGCCGTCCCGGTCCGCGGCCAGCCACGCCCCCTCGCGGAACACCACGCCGGCGAAGACGACCGGCAGCCCGACCTGGCCCGAGTGCAGCCCCTTCACGCTGCGCCGCGGGTGGGTGGCCAGCGCGCGCACGCCGATCGGCTGGGCGTCGAGCTCGTCGGCGTCGCGCACCGCGCCGTTGACCACCACACCGGCCCAGCCGTTCCGCGCGGCGAGCACGGCGAGGTTGCCGCCGAACAGGGCGCAGCGCAGCGAGCCGCCGCCGTCGACGACGAGCACCCGGCCCTCCCCCGGCTGCTCGACCGCGTCGCGGACCAGCGCGTTGTCCTCGAAGACCTTGAGCGTGGTGACCGGCCCGCTGAACGCCGGCCGGCCGCCGAAGGCCTGGAACACCGGGTCGCACACCTGCGCGTCGGGGTGGTCGTCGGAGAGGTCCGTCGTGGCCTGGGCCGGCGCGTCGGTCATGGAGCCACGTTATAACCTGAGGACGTCGGGACGCAGCTCCGGTGGGGATGTGCAGGTCAACGCGGTGTGGAGGTTGTGACGGTGTCCGAGACCGGCGTCGCCACCAAGAGCGAGCTGGCCTACGCGCGGGTGCGGGAGATGGTCCTCGGCGGCGAGCTGGAGCCGGGCTCGGTGCTCAACCAGGCCATCCTCGCCCGGCAGATCGGCGTCAGCACCACCCCGCTGCGCGAGGCCCTGCGGCGGCTGGCCCAGCAGGGTCTGGTCGAGCTCGGTGCGCACCGCGACGCCCGGGTGGCGCCGCTCGACGCCGCCGAGGCGCGCGACCTCGTCGAACTCCGGCAGGACCTCGACCCGCTCGCCGCCGGCCTGGCCGCCCAGCGCCGCACCGCCGCCGACCTCGCCGAGATGGCCGACAGCCTGGCCCGGCTGGAGTCGCTGGCCCCGGACCCGTCGCCGGCCCAGCTGGCGAGTCACCGGCGGTTCCACGCGGCCCTGTACCGCGCCTCGCACAACGCGCTGCTGGTCGAGACCCTCGACGGCCTGTGGGACAAGACCGACCGCTACCGGCGGCACGCCCTGCGGGCCGGGCGCAGCGAGGAGGAGGCCGCCCAGCGGGCCGAGGAGCACCGGCTGCTTGTCGAGGCGGTCTCCGACCGCGACGCCGCGGCGGCCGGCGACCTCATGCGCCGGCACGTGGAGACCAGCCTGGCCGCCCGGGCCGCCGGTCGGCTGGCCGCCGCCGACCGGTCGTCGGCGTGAGCGCGCGGCTCCCCGGGGGACGGCGGCTGTTCGGGCTGCTGCTCGCGCACTCGGCGCTCACCCAGGTGGTCACCTTCGTGCTGCGCCCCACGACCGCCTACCGGGCGATCGAGCTGGACGTGCCGACCGCCTGGCTCGGCGCGCTCACCGCCTCGTTCGCCGTCGTCCCGCTGGTGCTCGCCGTCCCCTCCGGGCAGGCCACCGACCGGTTCGGCGAGCGGCGGGTGATGCTGGCCGGGGCGGTCCTGCTGCTGCTCTCGGCGGTCGTCCTCGCCAGCGGCCGCGGTGGAGCGGCCGGCCTGGTGGCCGGCAGCGTGGTGCTCGGCACCGGCCACCTGCTCTCGGTCGTGGGCCAGCAGGCGGCCGTGGCCAACACCGCCGGGCCGGGCCGCTTCGACACGGCGTTCGGCCACTACACCTTCGCCGCCTCGCTGGGGCAGGCGCTGGGCCCCGCGCTGATCACCGTGGCCGGCGGTGAGGGCGCCCTGCCCGACACCCGGCCGATCTTCCTCGGGGCCGCGGGGATCGCCGTCCTGCTGCTCGGGTGCACCACCGTGCTGCGGTTCCCGGTCCGCGAGCGCTCCGGCGGCGCCGCCGAGACCGGCGGCATGGGCACCCTGCTGCGCCTCCCCGGCCTGCTGCGGGCGCTGACCGTCAGCTGCGTCGTGCTCGCCGCCGTCGACATCACGCTGGTCTACCTGCCCGCCCTCGGCGCGGACCGCGGGCTGGCCGCCGGCACCGTCGGCGTGCTGCTGACGCTGCGCGCCGCCGCCTCGATGACCTCGCGGTTCTTCCTCGGCCGGCTGGTGCGCCTGACCGGACGACGGCGGCTGATGCTGACCAGCGTCGCGCTCTCGGCGGTGTCGATGGCGACGGTCGCGGTGCCGATGCCGGTCGCCGGGACGGTGGTCCTGGTGGTCCTGCTGGGACTGGGGCTCGGCGTCGGCCAGCCGCTCACCATGTCGTGGCTGGCGGAGATGGCGCCGGCCGGGCTGCGCGGCCGGGCGATGTCGCTGCGGCTGACCGGCAACCGGCTCGGTCAGGTGCTCATCCCCAGCACCGTCGGGCTGCTGGCCGCCGGCGTCGGCTCGGCCGGGGTGCTGTGGGCGACGGCCGGGGCGCTGGTCCTGGCCGGGGCCGCCGCCCGCCGGCTGCACGTGGACGGCGGCCCCTGACCTCAGGCCCCGGCGATGCGCGCCACGACGGCGTCGGTGAACTCCCCGGTCGAGGCGGAGCCGCCCAGGTCGCGGGTGCTGACGCCGCTGCGCACGGCGGCACGGACCCCCTCATCGACGCGCACCGCGGCGTCGACGAGCCGGGGGTCCCCGTGCCGGGTGCCCAGCCAGTCGAGCAGCATCCCGGCCGAGAGGACCATCGCGATCGGGTTGGCCAGGTCCCTGCCGGCGATGTCCGGGGCCGACCCGTGCGCGGCCTGGGCCATGCACCGGTCGTCCGAGGCGTTGATCGACGGGGCGATCCCCAGCGAGCCGGCCAGCTCGCCGGCCATGTCCGAGAGGATGTCGCCGAACATGTTCTCGGCCACGAGCACGTCGAAAGCCGGGGCGCGGCGCAGCAGGTGCACCGTCATCGCGTCGATGTGGAAGTCGTCGACCTCGACGTCGGGATAGCCCTCCGCGACCTCCAGGCAGACCTTCTTGAACAGCCCGGAGCTCAGCTGCAGGACGTTCGCCTTGTGCACGATCGTCAGCTTGCTGCGCCGGCGCCGGGCGAGCTCGAACGCGCTCCGGGCGATCCGCTCGATCGCCGGCCGGGTGAAGATCCCCATGGTGATCGCCACGTCCGCGGTCGGCATGTACTCCCCCGTGCCGGCGTAGGTGTTGCGGTCGGCATAGAACCCCTCGGTGTTCTCGCGGACGATCACCAGATCCGTGTCCGGGGCGATCGCCTTCCCGCTCCCGAACCCGCGGGCGGGGCGGATGTTCGCATAGAGGTCGAAGTGCTTGCGGATGGCACCGCTCGGGTTCAGCTGCGACCGGAACGGCTCGGGGTAGGCCGCGCTGTCGTGCGGTCCGAGCAGCCAGCCGTCCATGCCGGCCAGCGCCGCCAGGGTGACGTCGAGGATGGCGCTGCCGTGCGTCTCGATGGCCGCGGCGCCGAGCGGCAGCAACTGCCACTCGACCGGCGCGGCTCCGGCGGCGGCCAGGGCCGCGTCAACGACGTGCACGGACGCCGGCACGATCTCCGGGCCGATCCCGTCGCCGAGCAGGACGCCGAGGCGGTAGGAGGTCTTCCTCATGCTGCTCACTCCGATGCCGGGGCCGTCGCGGCGGGCGCGTCGAGCACCCACCACGTGCGGACGTCGACGACCCCACGGATGCCGGCGGCGGCCAGCTCGCGGCCGTAGCCGCTGGCGCGGGTGCCACTTGCGGCGTCCAGGTCGGCGTCGGAGAAGACCGCGTACTGGGCCAGGGGCTTCCCCGTCGCCGGGTCGACCGTGACGACGGCGCTCATGCCCGGCTCGCCCTTTCGCCCTGGCGCGCGGGTCCAGCGCCGCGGTCGCTGTCGGACAGGTGCTCGAACGTCTCGCCGGTGGCGGTGATGGTGCGGGTGACGTCGCGGCCGCCGTAGACCCAGTAGATGGTCATCGAGCCCTCACCGCGGTTGCGGAAGCAGTGCGGGACGCCGGCCGGAACCCAGGTGGCCTGCCCCGCGACCAGGTCGAACTCGTCGTCGCCGACGACCGCGGTGGCCTCCCCCTCGTACACGAGGACGGTCTCCTCGACGTTGTGCGAGTGCAGCGGGATGCCGGTGCCGGTCGAGAAGACGGTCATCCCGGTGGTGACCCGGTTGTCCTGGCAGTTCCACTTCCCGACGAACGGGATGGTGACGACGCCGTTGCCGCGGTCGAAGCGCTCGATCTCCTCCGGGCGCAGGACCATCGACGGCGGGACGGGCTCGGTGCTCATGCGGACTCCTCGGCGGTGTGGGTGACCAGCAGCCGGCCGGACGAGTTGACCTGGCCGGCGAGCACCTGCTCGGCGATCTCGCGCCACCGCGCGAAGTGCGGGGACGCCTTGTGCGCGGCGAAGGCCTCCGCATCGGCGTAGAGCTCGTACAGCACGAAGCGGTTCTCGTCGCCCTCCACCGAGCAGACGTCGAACCGCAGGCACCCCGGCTCGTCGCGGACCGACGCCTCCGCGTTGGCGGACATGCCGGCGAGGAACTCCTCGCGCCGGCCCGGCCGCACCTCCATCTGGACCACCAGGCTGAACATTGTCTCCCCTGTCCTCGAAGCACCGTATGCGTTACTGTATACAGCATGGCATACAGTGCGCCGCACGGAGTCGGCGACCGGATCCCCGCGGAGTCCCTCCGGCACTTCGGCACCCTGGTCCTCGCCTCCCTGGGGGTCCCGGACGAGGACGGCGCTCTGGTGGCCGACAGCCTCGTGCAGGCCGATCTGTGGGGTCAC
>DATIMX010000406.1:0-1964 GCA_035474935.1 Geodermatophilus sp.
ACCAGGATGAGGTCGCTGCGCCGGTCGACCAGGTGCAGGTCGCCGTCCTCGTCGGCGTAGGCGAGGTCGCCGGTGGCCAGCCACCCCTCGGCGTCGGGACCGTCGACCCCGCCGGGCCAGTAGCCGGAGAAGAGGTTGGCGCCGCGCACCCAGATCTCGCCCGGGCCGTCCTCGGCGAGGTCGCCGGACGTCGAGACCTCGTCCCCCTCCACCGGCTCGTGCAGGGCGGTGTCGCGCAGCTGCAGCTCCACTCCGGGGATCGGGCCGCCGATGCAGTGGGGCTTGGCCCGCCCGGTCGCCAGGGTGCTGGCCACCACCGGGCTGGCCTCGGTGAGCCCGTAGCCCTCCCACACGGTCACCGCGGCGCGCTCGCGCATCGCCGTCCAGACCTCCTCGGGCAGCGGCGCGGCACCGGAGGTGGCGATGCGGACGGCGGCGAAGGCGCGGCGGAGCAGGGCGTCGGACCCGGCGGCGTCGGCGACGGCCAGCCAGGCCTGGAACACCGGCGGGGCGCCCAGGACCGCGGTGACCTCCTCGCGCGCCATCACCTCGAGGGAGCCGGCCGGGTCGAAGGACTCCGCGAGCACCGCGCAGGCGCCGGTGGCGGCGACCAGGCCGAAACCGGCGTTGAGCCCGTAGACGTGGAACAGCGGCAGCACGAGCAGGACGCGGTCGTCGGGCCGGACCGGCGGCGGGTCCATCCGCAGGCACTGCTCCTGGTTGGCCCGCAGCGCGGCCGCCGACAGCATCGCGCCGCGCGGCCGGCCGGTGGTCCCGCTGGTGTAGGAGAGGAAGGCCGGCGCGGTGCCCGGATCCCGCCCGACCCCCTCGGGGACGGCCGGCGGCGGGGCGTCGTCCGCCGGCGGGCCGGCGATCACCGGCACGCCGGCCACCGGGGGCCGGTCGCCGGCCGCGACGAGCAGCGACGCCCCGGAGTCGGTGAGCAGGTACTCCAGTTCCGGGTCGGTGTAGGCGGTGTTGACCGGGACGACGACCAGGCCGGCGCGCAGGGCGCCCAGCGTCGCCCGCAGCCAGTCGACGCCGTTGGGCAGCTGCACCGCCACCCGCTCGCCCGGGGTCAGCCCCCGGGCGGTGTAGCCGGCGGCCGCGCGGTCGACCTGCGCGTCCAGCTCACCCCAGCTCAGCCGCTCCTCGCCGGCCACGACGGCCGGCGCGTCCGCGCGCTCCTGCGCCGCCGCGCGCACCAGCACGGACAGCGAGCTACCGACGTCGGTCATCGACACCTCCTCGGGTGGAGCGCCATGGTCCCCCCGGGCCGCCTGGCACCGGCGTCTGACCGGGCGGCGTGGACGAACTGCAGTGATGTTGTCACCATGTGTTCCGACCCGCAGTGCCGTGGCCCGTACGCCGGGCCTCGCGGGCCGGGGACGACGCCGGTCCCCCGCGGGTGGACGAGGAGGACTGACGCATGCCACGGTCGCGCCCTGCGGACGGTCGCGTGCCGGCAGCCCCGCCCGTGGCGTCCACCGAGCTCCGTCCGCGCCCGACCCCCCACCCACGCGTCGCCGGCTACCCACGCGCCGCCGGCGACACACTGCCCGCACCGGAGCCCCTGCCGCGCTCCGCCCCGGCGCACGGAGCGGAGCGCGGGGTCCCGCCCGAGGAGCCCACGGCACCGCCCGACGACGTCGCCGCCGAGCCCGACGACGCCCGCGCGCAGGGGGTCGCCGAGGAGGGAGTCGCCGAGGAGCTCGCGGCCCTCGGCGAGGCAGTACCGCCGGTCGTCGACGTCTGGGCACTGGTCCGCCAGTCGCAGGACGGCGACGCGGAGGCGTTCGGCCGCCTCTACGACCACTACGTGCCGATGGTCCACCGGTACCTGCTGCACCGGGTCGGCGACCGCGCCCAGGCCGAGGACCTCACCAGCGAGACCTTCGTCCGCGCGCTGCGCCGGATCGACTCGCTGTCCTTCCGGGGCCGCGACGTCGGCGCCTGGCTGGTGA
>DATIMX010000407.1:0-5282 GCA_035474935.1 Geodermatophilus sp.
GAACTGTTCGAGGCTGAGGGCGGCGAGGATGTCCGGCGACAGCGCGACGGGGGTGCCGAAGGCGCCGTGGCGCAGCTCGTAGGCGCCGGACAGGTAGGCGTTGCGCCAGGTTCCGTTCTCGGCGCCGTAGCCGAGCTGCTCGTACGTGTCGGCGAGCAGCTCGCGGGCGGCGGCGTGGTCGGGCTGGGCGAACACGACGTGGTTGACGACTTCGGCGACCCACCGGAAGTCGCCGTCGTCGAACGCGGCCCGCGCCTTCTCGACGACGGTGTCGGCACCACCCATGAAGTCGACGTAGCGTTTGGCCTTCTCGACCGGCGGGTGCTCCCAGAGGTGGGCCGGGTTGCCGTCGAACCATCCCAGGTAGCGCTGGTAGATGGCCTTGACGTTGTGGCTCACCGAGCCGTAGTAGCCACGGGCGTGCCAGGCCTGCTCCAGCGCCGGTGGCAGCACCATCGCCTCGGCGATCTCGGCCCCGGTGAGGCCGTGGTTGAGCATCCGCAGCGTCTGGTCGTGCAGGTAGGCGTACAGGTCGCGCTGCAGCGCCAGGAACTCCACCGCCCGCTCGCGCCCCCACGTGGGCCAGTGGTGGGACGCGAACAGCACCTCCAGGTCGGCTCCGAACAGGTCGATGGCCTCGGCCAGGTAGCCGCTCCACGCGTGCGCGTCCCGGACCTCGGCGCCGCGGAGGGTGAGGACGTTGTGCAGGGTGTGCGTGGCGTTCTCCGCGATGCACAGGGCGTGCCGGTCGGGGAAGTACAGGTGCATCTCCGCGGGCGCCTCCGAGCCGGGGGCCATCTGGAACACCATGCGCACCCCGTCGACGGTCTCCTCCTGCCCGGTGTGGGTGATCTCGACGGTCGGCGGGACGAGGGTGACCGTGCCGGTCGAGGTGGTCTGCGCCAACCCGGCGCCGACCTGTCCCTGCGGACCGCGGGGTAGGGCTGCGCCGTACATGTACCCGGCGCGCCGGGCCATCGCGGTCCCGGCGTAGACGTTCTCGCTGACCGCATGCCGGATGAACCCGGCCGGCGCCAGCACCGGCACCGCGCCCTCGGCCGCGTCGTCGGTGTCCAGGACGCCGCGCCCCCCGCCGAAGTGGTCGACGTGGCTGTGGGTGTAGATCAGCCCGGTCACCGGGCGGTCCCCCCGGTGAGTGCGGTAGAGGCGGAGGGCTGCCGCGGCGGTCTCCGCCGAGATCAGCGGGTCGATGACGAGAACGCCCCGCTCGCCCTCGACGAACGTCACGTTGGACAGGTCCAGGCCGCGGACCTGGTGGATCCCCGGCGTCACCTCGAACAGGCCCTGGATCGCCGTGAGCGTGGACTGCCGCCACAGGCTCGGGTTCACCGTGGGCGGAGCGTCCCCGGACAGGAAGCCGTAGGAGTCGTTGTCCCAGACGACGCGGCCGTCGGGACCGCGCACCACCCCGGGGTCCAGGGCGCCGAGGAAGCCGCGTCGGGCATCGACGAGATCCGCCTCGTCGTACATGGGCGAGGACTTCACCGCCGCCGCGTGCTGCGCGGTGATCGACCGGCTCGCCGGCTTCTGCGTCCTGTCCACGGAGACCCCATCTCGGCAGGGTCGGGCGGAGCTGCCCGACCGCGTGGAGGACCGACCCGGCCTGGCGCCGACCGGCCCTCTGCACCACGTCTACGAGGTGGTGCGACGGCGCGCGTCACCCGTGCGGGATGACGGGCCACGACGCGGAGCGGTCACCGGCCCGCGCGTCCCGGTCCGCGCAGGCACTGCCCGCTCAGTCGTTGCCCGCTCAGTCGTTCCTGGCGGCCCGCCGGGCCACCCGTCGACGGTGCCGGCGCAGCACGCCGAGCCCGATCCACACGATCGCCCCGAGCGTCGCCGTCACGATGATCAGCAGCCACAGCGGCCAGGCGAAGCTCCAGAACAGGAACCGGAGCGTGACCTCCTCCCGGTTCTGCAGCATGAACGCCAGGAGCAGACCCCCACCGGCGAGAGTGGAGATGAGCCCGCTGCTGAGACCGGCTCTTCCGGACGTGCCGCCGGTTCCGACCGGGGCGGGACTCTGCTGGGCCATGGTCGCCTCCTCCTCAGCCGTAATGGGACCGTCGCGGCGCCACCTCGGCACCACCCTGCGGGGATGAACGGCCGACCGGGTCCCCCGTCGGTCGAGGTGCCGGTCCCGGCTGTCGCCGGGGGTCGCTCGCAGCCGTCGCCACGCCGCGGTCCGGCCACGACAGCACCCGACGCCGTTGCCACCGCGTCTCCCCCGCCCCCTCGCCGGACCGTCCATCCCTTCGAGGTGATGTCGGCTGTGGGCAACCGGAGCTACGGTCCGACGATCCCGACGCGGTCGTCGCACGGCCCGGCAGGAGGTTCTGTGCCGACGTGCTGTGGGGAAATCGGGGAGCCCACCAGGACTCCACGAGGTCCCTCCCGGCACGGCGCTGGTCGCGATGTGACGACCCTGACGCCGCGCCGACAGGAGGGCACCCGTGGGGTTCTTCGCTCTGGACACCTGGGTGCTCGCCGTCGGCCTGGCGGGGATCCTGCTCGGCGTCACCGTGGCCGGCCTGCTCCTCGGCCGGAGGCTGGGCGCTCACTCGGAGCACCTGCGGGAGCCGCTCGGAGTCCTCCAGGGCGCGCTGGTCGGTTTCATGGGGCTGGTGCTCGCCTTCGGCCTCAGCCTCGCCGTCGGCCGCTACGAAGCGCGCCGGGCCGACGTCGTCGCCGAGGCGAACGCCATCGGCACGACGTACCTCCGGGCACAGACCCTGGCCGAACCGGTCCGCACGGACTCGCTGGTCCTGCTCCGGGGCTACACCGCTGTCAGCATCGCCATCTCCGACACGGTCCCCGGCAGCGCCGAACACGAACGCGCCATCGCCGAGAGCGAGTCGTACCAGGATCGGCTGTGGAACCTGGCCGGGCAGGCGCTCCGGGAGGCGCCGGTGGACAGCGCCCCCCGGCTGTACGTGGAGACGCTCAACGAGATGTTCGATGCGCAGGCAGACCGGGTGTACGGGCTCAGCAACCGCGTGCCCACCGCCGTCCTGGTCCTGGAGGTGGTGGGCGCTGCCGTCGCGCTCAGCGCGCTGGCCCTCCACCTGGCGACGTTCGGCCGAGGTGTCTCCACCGTGCTGATCGCGTCCTTGCTCGTCACCGTCCTGCTCGCGGTGACCCTCGACCTGGACCGCCCCACCCGCGGCCTCATCCGGGTGCCGCCGACACCGCTCGTCGACGTGAGCACGTCCATGGACTCGGCCCCCGCCGCGAGCGCGCCGGGAGGTCCCTGACCGCCGGACACGCTCGGCCCCACACTCAGCCCAGGTATGGGGCCCTGACGGCGAGGGCCTGGGCGATCCAGGTCTGCATCGGCGGCTCGATCGCCAGCCCCGGGAGGTCCGCGACCGCGACCCACGCGGCGGCGCTGGTCTCGTGCTGGTCACCGCGTCCGAACCGGGTGACCTGGGACGTCCACCCCGGTCGGCGATGACCGTCAGACCTGCAGGGGGTCGGTGGCGGCGTCGACCGGTGTCCGCGCGCGGCGGTCGTGCCGCGACCTGCCGGTCGCCCGGGGTTCCCGCGCGAGGCTCCCGGCGAGGGCGGTCACCCAGCGCGCCGTCGGGTCGACGTCCACCAGCAGCGCCTTGGCCAGCAGGGTGAGCGGGATGGCGAGAAGGGCTCCCAGCGGGCCGAGCAGCCACGCCCAGAAGACCAGTGCGACGAACGTCGTCGTCATCGCCAGTCCGACGGAGTCCCCCACGAAGCGGGGCTGGATCAGCGACTGGATGACGAAGTTCAGGACGCAGTAGACCGCGATGACGGCGAGCATCTCGGGCACGCCGGCCGTCAGCAGGGCCAGGAGCGCGGGCGGGACGACCCCGATGACGAACCCGATGTTGGGGATGTAGTTGGTGATGAAGGCCAGCAGCGCCCACAGCACCGGCAACGGCACGCCGATGATCGCCAGGGCGGTCCCGTCGAGCACCGCGACGATGAGGCCGAACACCGTGGTGACGAGGAGATAGCTCCTCGTGCCGTGCGCGAAGGAGCGCAGCGCCGAGTCCAGTTGCGGACGATCGGCGGAGACGGCTGCCAGGCGACGGTCGATGCCCCCGGCCTCCACGCTGAGGAACAGCAACAGGCAGACCAGGAACACCAGCGAGGACAGCGTCGCCGACAGACCGGCGAGGAGTACGCCGATCAGGCCCACGACCTTGGCCGGGCTGACGCTGCTCACCGCGTGCTGCAGCTGGTCCGGCCCCACGCCGTACGAGGCCAGGCTGCCGGCCAGCGACGCGAGGAGCTGATCGGCGCGGTCGGCGTACTGGGGCAGGAGGTCCGCGAGACGGGCGAGGCACACCACGACGACCAGCGACAGGACGACCAGCAGGCCGACCACGAGCAGGACCAGGACCAGGGTGGTCAGCCACGCCGGCCAGCGGTGGCGGCGCAGCCAGGTCTGCACGGGGCTGAGCGCGATCACGATGATGAGGGCGAGGAACGCCGGCCCGATCAACCAGGCGATGGAGCGGACCCCGGCCAGCACGAGGACGGCCGCCCCCGCGCCGAGCAGCATCACCAGCGCCCTGGGCAGGACCGGACGACGCTCCGGTCCGGTCGTCGACGGGAACGCTGCCGACGACGCCGCGGGAGACGCCGGGACCGGCACGGCGACCTCGCCGTCCGCCGACTGTGTCGTCATGCGCGGACCGTAGAACCGCCGCCCGGGGCTCCGACTCATCCGCGGGTGGTGGGAATGCGGGACGCGGACCTTCCACCCGGAGGGAGTGACGTACGCCCGTCCCGGTCCCGCACCTGCCTCCGTGGCGACGAGTGCGCCGTCGCCTGCGTGCCTTTCGGCCCTTGTCACGGGGACGTGGGCGGGCAGGGTGGATCCTGCGCCGCAACGGAGGTGGGACGGCGCCCGGCTGCGCCTGCGCGGGACCCAGGACGCAACCGGTGTGCCCGTCCCGTCGGGTCGAGGCCCGTGGGAGGATCCGGACTGGCAGCTGCCCCCTCTGACCCGTACCGGTGGCGCCGGGCACGTCGGCGCCTGTGCCTGTCGACCGGACGCCGGCGACCGCGGTACCGCTCCGAGGAGAGGAGGGGTTGTGAGTCACATCCTGCGGTCGAAGACGACCGTTCCCGGGCTCCCTCCGGAGTTCGTGCCCCGTCCTGCACTGGTGATGGCGCTGGACGGCGGCGAGGACCGGGCGCTCACGCTCGTCTGTGCGCCCCCCGGTTACGGCAAGACGCTGCTGCTGGCCCAGTGGGCCCGCCGGTCGGACGTGGCCTGC
>DATIMX010000408.1:0-5612 GCA_035474935.1 Geodermatophilus sp.
TCGGGCTCGGCGCCGAAGAGCGGGCCGAACAGCGGCCGGTAGAAGTCCGGCTCCTTGGCCAGCAGGTTCGACCGGTGCGACAGGTGCAGTGCCTCGTCGCCCACCCAGGAGGGCAGCATCCCGGCCCGGGCCAGCTCCTCCTGCGGGACGCCGACCACGTCGGGGGCGAACTCGGCGATCAGCGTGTGCGTGGTGTCGGCGAACCCGCGTTCCCGCCACACCCGGACCATGGCCAGCCCGTACGCCACCAGCGCCGGCGTCCGCCCGCGCCACATCCGGACCACCGGGTGCGACGTCCAGCCGTAGTCGGGCAGCTCGAGAGCCCGCAGCACCTGGAGCGTCTCCACCCGCTGCTTGCCCAGGCGGGGCGAGTCCAGGAGCCGGGCGCTCTCCTCGAAGTCGGAGACGGGCAGGAAGGTCTGCATCGACGGCCTTCCTGCCCGTCCCGGCGCGGCGTCAACCGCCGTGTGGCCTCCCTGCAGGGTCCCGGCGCGAGCTCACGAGCGCTGGGGGCAGGGAGGTCCTTTCTCACGCAGCCAGGCGGCGGACCAGGTCGGGCAGCACCGCCCCCAGCGGGGCGTCCACCCGGACGTCGGCCTTCGCGTCACCGCGGGTCGGGCCGAGGTTGACCAGCCCGACGGGGATGCCGAGCTTCTCGGCGCGCAGCACGAACCGGTAGCCGCTCATGACCGTCAGCGAGGAGCCCACCACCAGCAGGGAGCCGGCCTGCTCGACCATCGCGAAGCAGGTGTCCACCCGGTCGCGCGGCACCGTCTCGCCGAAGAAGACGACGTCGGGCTTGAGCGGACCGCGCCCGCAGGCCAGGCAGTCGACCATGACGAACCCGTCGAGCAGCTCGTCGGGCAGCTCGGCGTCGCCGTCGGGGTTGACCTCGTCGACGTGCGGCCCGAAGTGCGGGTTGACCGCGCGCAGCCGCTCGTGCAGGTCGCCGCGGTCGGCGACGTCCCCGCACGCCAGGCAGATGGTGCGGTCCAATCCGCCGTGCAGCTCGACGACGTCCCGCGCACCGGCGGCCTGGTGCAGCCCGTCGACGTTCTGCGTGACCACCCCGGCCACCAACCCGGCCTGCTGCAGGTCGGCGACCGCGGCGTGCCCGGCGTTGGGCCGGGCCTCGCGGATCTGCGGCCAGCCCACGAAGCTGCGCGCCCAGTAGCGGTGCCGGCCGCGCGGGTCGCGCAGGAACGTCTGGTACGTCATCGGCGTGTGCCGCCGTAGCGACCCGGTCGCGCCGCGGTAGTCGGGGATGCCGGAGTCGGTGGACAGGCCGGCTCCCGACAGCACCACGACGTCGCCGTCGGCCACGAGCCCGGCGAGGGCCTCGAGCGGGCCGGGGTCTGCGGCGGCCGGGTCGACGGTGACGGGGTCGGCGGTGGGGACGGCGGTCACGCCGCCATGGTGCCCCTGCCCGGCAACCCGTGCCGCGACCTCAGGAGGTGGCGACCTCGCGGTCGAGCCGGCCCAGCAGGTCCTCGTACACCCGGCGCAGCCCCTTGGGCGCGAAGGTGCGCTCGAAGAAGCCGCCGATGCCGCCGGCGCCGTTCCAGGTGGTGCGGACCCGGACGGTGGTCAGCCCGGCGTCGACCGGGTGCAGCGTCCAGGTGGTCACCATCGAGGAGCGGGTGTCGGTCTCGACCAGGGTGTCGGGGTCGGGCTGGCTGACCTCGACCAGCTGGTCGCGGACCCGTTTGGAGGTGGCGGCGAAGCGCCAGGCGACGCGGGTGCCCTCGCCCTGGCCGCCGGACTCGACCCGGTAGCCGCTGAACTGCTCGGGGAGCACCCGGGGGCGCGTCCCCTCGTAGTCGGCGAGAGCGGACCGCACCCGGTCCACCGGAGCTCGGACGACCCGTTCCGCGGTGGCGACGACCTGACCCATGGCCCCCATCCTGCCGTCGTCACCACCGGGGACGTCGCCAGGGCTGCCAGATGGCGCACGGCTGCGACGAGCGGGGTCCCACCCCGGCGCACGGCGGCCGCTCCGCGGGCCAGGCCGGCTCGCCGTCGGCGTCGGGGACGAGCAGGTCCGCGCGCAGCCCCCACCCGTTGAGGAAGACCTCGCAGTCGCAGAAGCCACCACGGGCCTGGAGGCGGCGCTCCAGGCCGGTCGTGCGCGGCAGCCGCCGGTCGCGCCAGCGCCGTGCCCAGCGCAGCGTGCTGTCGCAGCCGAAGGCCGCCAGCATGCGCTCGACGTAGCACAGCACGCACTCGTCGGGTCCCGGTGCGGTGAGTGCCGTCGACAGGTCGGCGAGGTGCTGCTCGAGCTGGTCGGGTGTGCTGATCTCCACGGGGCCTCCTCGTTCGGTGGGAGGCCAGGCTCGGCAGCGGGGACGACGGTCCGCGGGGCGCCGTCCACACCGGGCGTCGTCGTCCACAGCCCGCGGTCCGACCCGGCGCAGTCCGCCGCACCGGGGTACGCGAGCGGGTGGCACGACGTCGGGTGCGGGAACCCGGGCCTGCCTGCACGATCACACCGCCGCCGTCCCGCGAGGAGGAGCCGTGACCACACCGCCGCTGCCCACCGTCCCGACCGACCTGACCCCCGAGGAGCGCGACCGGTTCTTCCTCGGCCTGGCCGTCGAACAGGCGCGCATCGGCTGGGAGGAGGGCGGGGTCCCGATCGGTGCGGCGCTGGTGGACGGCGACCGTGTGCTGGCCGTCGGCCGCAACCGCCGCGTGCAGATGGCCAGCGCCATCCGGCACGGGGAGACCGACTGCATCGAGCGGGCCGGCCGGCTGCCGGCGTCGGTCTACCGCCGCAGCGTCCTCTACACGACCCTCTCCCCCTGCCTCATGTGCGCGGGGACGGCGCTGCTCTACGACATCCCGCGCGTCGTCGTCGGGGAGAACCGCAGCTTCCAGGTCTCCGAGGAGCTGCTGCGGTCCCGCGGCGTGCAGGTCGACGTGCTGGACGACCCGGACTGCCTCGCCCTCATGGAGCGGATGCTCGTCGAGCGGCCGGAGCTGTGGCTCGAGGACATCGGGGAGGAGTCGTGACCGCGTCCGAGGCCCCGACGACGGAGGTCGTCGACCCGGACTACCCGGTCACGCCGGTCCCGGCGCACGCGCGGAAGTCGTTCTTCTCGATCGCGGTCGTGCTGCTCGGCTTCACCGTGTTCACCCCGACGATGCTGGCCGGCGCCACGCTGGGGCCGGCGTTCGCCTTCGACGACCTCGTGCTCGTCATCCTCGCCGGCTCGCTCATCCTCGGTGCCTACGTGGCCGTGATGGGCTGGGTCGGCGCGCGGACCGGCCTCACCACCGTCGTCATGGCCCGCTACACGCTGGGCACCCGCGGCGCCAAGCTGGCCTCGATCCTGCTGGGCGGCACGCAGATCGGCTGGTACGGGGTCGTCGTCGGCACCATCGGCGACCTGACCGCCGAGGCGCTGGACTGGCGTTCGTACGGTGCCCGGGCCGCGGTCATGGTCCTCACCAGCGGGCTGATGTGCGCCACGGCCTACTGGGGCTACCGCGGCATGTACTGGGTGTCGCTGGTCTCCACCCCGCTGATCCTCGTCCTGGCGTTCTGGGTGGTGGGCCGGTCGCTGCAGGAGGTCGGCGGCCTCGAGGGGCTGACGAGCGTCCGGCCCACGGCGTCGATGGCCGTCGCCGTCGCGATCACCACCGTCGTCGGCACGTTCGTGTCCGCCGGCACCCAGGCGCCCAACTGGACCCGGTTCGCCCGGCGCGGCTCGCACGCGGTGTGGGCCTGCGTCATCGGCTTCCTCGTCGGCAACGGGCTCATGGTCTTCTTCGGCGCGATCGGGGCGCTGACCTTCGGCGAGGGCGACTTCGTCCTCGTCCTGTACCAGCTCGGGCTGGTCGGGTGGGGTCTGGTGCTGCTGTTCGGGAACCTGTGGAAGAGCAACGCCGACACCGCCTACGCCTTCGGGGTGGCCGGCGCCGAGCTGTTCGACCGTCCCAGCAAGGGCCCGTTCGTGATCGGCGGCGCCGTGATCGGCACCGTGCTCGCGCTCACCGGCGTGCAGAACCACCTCGTCGAGTACCTGGGGCTGCTCGGCACGTTCATCCCCCCGCTGGGCGGCGTGATCATCGGCGACTTCCTCGCCCGCTGGCGGCGGCGCGGCATCCCCACCGGGACCACCCCGCCCGCGGTGCGGTGGCCGAACCTGCTCGCCTACGCGGTGGCCGCCGCCCTCGCCTGGCTCAGCGGCGAGCTCGGCATCGGCATCCCACCGGTCATCGGCATCGTGGTGGCCATCGCGCTGTCGACGGGGCTGTCCCGGGTCGGGTCCCCGGACACCGCGCCGGCCGGCGCGGTTCGCTGACCGCGTGAGGAGACTCACCTCCGGTCCGGGGTGGACGCCGGGTACCACGGAGGGGTGACCCGACCGCTGACCCTCACCCGCACCGGCTCCGGCGAACCGCTCCTGCTGCTCCACGGGATGGGCAGCTCGCAGCGCGACTTCGCCGCCGTCATCGGGTCGCTGGCCGAGCGCTTCGACGTCCTGGACGTCGACCTGCCAGGGGTCGGCCGCTCACCGGTCCTCGACGAGCGGCCCACGGTCGCCGCGATCACCGACGCGGTCGAGCGGACCCTCGACGACCAGGGCGTCGGCCGGGTGCACGTGCTCGGCAACTCGCTGGGCGCCCGGGTCGCCCTCGAGCTGGCCGTCCGCGGCCGCGCGCGGTCCGTCGTGGCGATCGCGCCGTCCGGGCTCAACGTGCTGCTCGAGCGGGTCGCCCAGGGCAGCGGGATGGGGCTGGCACGGGTCGCCCTCCGCACGCTGGCACCGCTGGTCGGCCCGCTGTCCCGTTCCGCGCCGGGCCGCGCGGCGCTGCTGGCACCGCTCAAGGCGCGCCCGTGGAGCACCTCACCCGCGGAGGCCGTCGGAGCGCGCGAGGGGTTCGCCGACTCCCGCGACTACTGGCGCACCCTGCTGTGGGGGCTGCTGCTCGACGTCCCGCGGGGTCTGGACCGCATCGACTGCCCGGTCACCCTCGTGCAGGGCGTGGCCGACTGGGTCGCCTCGGGACAGACGGTGCGCTACCTCCCGCTGGTCCCCGGGTCCCGCTTCGTCCCGCTGCTGTGGGCCGGGCACGCACCCCAGTCGGACCGGCCGCGGACCATCGTGCGGCTCGTCGAGGAGGCCGCCCGCCGGGCCGGTCAGCCGGCGGACTCCTCCGCGTTCAGGAACGAGCACCGGAACCGGGCGCCCGACATCGCCTCGGTGAACCGTGACTCCCAGGCCGGGTCGGCCGCCGAGAAGGCCGTGTAGACGCGCTCCTCGAGCACGACCGGCAGCCCGTCGGGGCCGGGGTAGGACCGCCGCAGCAGCACCCGCGTCTCGCCGTCCACCTCGTCGTGCGCCGGCGCCCACCGGGCGTGGGCGACGGCGTCGGCGAGCCGGGCCTGCTCCCGTCCGGACAGGCGCTGCCGGCCGGCGGCCGGTGGGACGGCCGGACGCGCGGACCAGACGCCCAGCGCGTAGAGCAGCAGGCCGACGAGGACCAGCAGCACCACCAGCTCGAGGACCAGGCCGATCACAGGGATGACGGTAGCCACGCAAGGGCGCCGCGGACGGGGCCGCCGCCCCGCCCGCTAACCTCGACGGGTACGCCCCGGTCGGCCC
>DATIMX010000409.1:0-7049 GCA_035474935.1 Geodermatophilus sp.
ATCGGCCGCGCCACCGCCCACACCCTGGCCGCCGCCGGCTGGAACGTGGCCGTGCTCGACCTCGACGAGGCCAGCGCCAAGGACGCCGCCCACGAGGTGGCCGAGCGCAACCGCGTGCAGGCCGTGGGCGTCGGCTGCGACATCACCGACGAGGCCTCCGTCGACAACGCGCTGGCCGTCCTCGACGGCGCGCTGCCGCCGGTCGGGGCCCTCGTCAACAACGCCGGCATCACCTCGCCCACGCCCTTCCTCGAGGTGAGCGGCGAGGAGTGGGACCGCATCTTCGCCGTCAACGTGCGGGGCGCGTACAACGTGACCCGCCGCCTGGCGCCCGGCATGGCCGAGCGCGGCTTCGGCCGGATCGTCTTCCTCTCCTCGGTGTCGGCCGAGCGGGGCGGCGGGGTCTTCGGCGGGGTGGCCTACTCCGCCGCCAAGGCCGCCGAGCTCGGCTTCACCCGGGCGCTGGCCCGCGAGCTGGGGCCGCACGGCATCACCGTGAACGCCGTCGCGCCGGGGCTGATCGACACCGACATCACCGGCGGCGCCCTGGAGGGCGAGCGCAAGCAGCAGCTGGTCGCCGGGATCCCCGTGGGCCGCAACGGCCGGCCTGCCGACGTCGCCGACCTCATCACCTACCTCTGCCGCGAGGAGACCGGCTACATCACCGGCGCGACCTACGACGTCAACGGCGGGTCGCACATCCATTAAGGACCCCGTCCTCCTCACCGCTCGCAGGCTCGCGGCGAGCCTCTGGACGGGGCCGGGGAGACCCCGGGCCGGCTGCCCCATTGCGGTGGGGCAGCCGGCCCTGGCGCGTTCAGCGGGGCGTCGCGTCGCCCGGGCGGAAGGGCGCGCCGTGGCCGGGGACGACGAGCGTGGCGAGCTCGAGCACCCGCTCCCGCTGGCGCCGCAGCTCGTCGCGGTCGGGGGAGTAGGGGTCGTCGGCCGGGCCCTCGCCGGTCCACCACAGGTGGGTGAGCGCGACGACGTCGTCGGGCGTGCCGACCAGCGTCGTGACGTCCTGCGGGGTGTGCCCCGGCGTGGCCAGCAGGCGGACCGACGGGGTGAGGTCGACGCCGTCGGCAGCCCGCCGGGTGAACACGTCGCCCTCGATGACGGACTGGAAGTCGTGCACCGGCACCACCGGGAACAGCGCCACGTTCAGCGTGTGGTCGAGGTGGTGGTGGCTGAGGACGACGTCGGTGACCTCCTCGGGCGCGACACCCAGCTCGCGCAGCGGACGCAGGATGAGCTCCCGGTCGGCCACCATGCCGGGGTCGACGACCACCACCCGCCCGGCGTCGCGCACCAGGCTCACCGTTCCCGCCACGTGCGGCAGGCGGGCGTAACCCTCGACCAGGACCTCGACGCGGGCGGTGCGGGAGAGATCGGCCACCCGCGGACCGTAACGCGGAGTCAGCCCGCCAGCGAGCGGCGCAGCGCCTGCACCGAGGCGGCCGCGCCCGAGTCGGTCATCACCACGCCCGCGTGGTCGTGCCCGCGCAGCAGCTCCGCCGTCACCAGGCCGTTCGACGCGGCCACCACCGCGGCCACCTCGTCGTCGGTGTAGGCCGGCGGCGACCCGGCGCCCACGCTCCACTCGGCGTAGAGCAGCTGCGTGGGCACCGAGAGGCGGCGCAGCGCGTCGGCGGCGGTGTCGGTGAGGAAGACGTCGGCGGCGTCGTCGACCAGCGCCCGGCCGTCCAGCCGCACCCGGCCGCCGTCCCGGCCCCGCTCCAGGTCGTGCGCCAGGCAGGTGGCCAGGTGCGGGTCGGCGGGGTCGAGCAGCGGCCCGGTGTTCGTCACGACGACGTCGACGTAGCTCGCCAGGTCCGGCCAGTCGGTGCCCAGCCGGGCGGTGCGGTCGGCGAAGGCCGCCTCCAGCTGCTCGCGGCTCGTGGGCCGGCGCACCATCGGCGGCCCGCCGTCGAGCAGGGTCAGGCTGCGCACCCGCTCCGGTGCGGCGGCCGCGAGCTGCACGGCGATGAAGCCGCCCAGCGACATGCCGAGGACGTCGACGGTCTCCAGCCCCAGCGCGTCGAGGACGGCGAGCTGGTCGGCGACGTGCCCGGCCAGCGTCGAGGCGTCCGACCGCGGCGTGCTCAGCCCGCGGCCGCTGAGGTCGGCGGCGACCAGGTCGACGTCCGGCGCCGCGGCGAGGGTCCAGGACCACAGCCGCGAGGTGCTGCTGAGGCCGTGGATCCCCAGCACCGGCCGGGTGCTCCCTGGTCGCCGCCAGGCGTGCACGCAGCGGCCGTCGGGCCGCTGGACCTCGACGTGCTGGGGGAAGTCGTCGGCGCTCACGCACCCACCTCGTCGGGGAAGACCTTCCCGGGGTTGAGGATGCCGTGCGGGTCGAGGGCGGCCTTGACCGCGCGCTGCATGGCCACCACCTCCGGGGCCAGCTCGACCGCCAGCCCGTCGCGCTTGAGCAGGCCGACGCCGTGCTCGCCGGTCACCGTCCCGCCCAGCGCCACGGCGTCGCGCATGATCTCGCCGAACGCGACCTGTGCCCGGGCCCGCGCCTCGGCGTCGCCGGGCGGGGTGATCAGCAGCGGGTGCAGGTTGCCGTCGCCGGCGTGCGCGATGTTGGCGATGAGCACGTCGTTGCGGGCGGCGGCCGCCTCGATGCGGGCGAGCATCTCCGGGACGGCGGCCTTGGGCACGCACACGTCCTCGGTCAGCAGCGGGCCCAGTCGCTCCAGCGCCGGGTAGGCCAGCCGGCGCGCGGCGAACAGCGCCTCGGCCTCGGCCGGGTCGGTGGACGCCGCGGCCCACGTGGCACCGCCGAGCTCGAAGCTGCGCAGCATCGCGTCGGCCTCGGCGTCGCCGGCCGGGCCGGGGGCGTCGGTGCGGCCGAGCAGCACCACGGCGGCGTCGACCGACAGGCCCATGTGCTTCCACTCGTCGACGGCGGCCAGGCAGTGCCGGTCGACCAGCTCCAGCGCCGAGGGCGTCACCCCCGCCGCGCCGAGCGCCTCGACCGCGCGGCCGGCGTCGACCACGGAGTCGAAGTAGCCGACGACGGTGCGCTCGGGGGCCCGCGCCGGCCGCAGCCGCACGGTCACCTCGGTTACCACGCCGAGCGTGCCCTCGGAGCCCACCATCAGCCCGACCATGTCGTAGCCGACGACGCCCTTGGCGGTGCGCCGCCCGAGCCGCACGATCTCGCCGAGGCCGTTGACCACCTCGAGCTCGAGCACGTAGTCGCGGGTCACGCCGTACTTCACGCAGCACACGCCGCCGGCGTTGGTGGCCACGTTGCCGCCGATGGTCGACCAGGGGGAGCTGGCCGGGTCGGGCGGGTACCACAGGCCCTGCTCGGTGCAGGCGGCGCGCAGGTCGTCGTTGACCACGCCGGGCTGCACGACGGCGTAGCGCTCCACCGGGTCGATGGCGACCACGTCCCGCATGTGCTCGGTGGAGAGCACGACGCACCCGTCGACGGCGTTCGCCCCGCCGGACAGGCCGGTGCCGGCACCGCGCGGCACCAGCGGCGTCCGGTGCGCCAGGCAGGCGCGCACCACGGCCTGCACCTCCGCCGTGGACCGGGGGCGGACGACGGCCAGCGGCGCGCCGTGGGGTGCCCACTCGGCCTCGTCGTGCACGTAGGAGCCGACGACGTCGTCGTCGGACAGGACGCGGTCGGCCGGGAGGGCGGCCAGGAGGGCCGCCACGACGCCGGACTGCAGTGCGGGAGCCTGGGTCACGCCCCCCAGTCAAGCACCGCGGACAGCCTGTGCACCGGTGCTCAGCCGAGCACCGGGTTGCGCCCGCCCGCCGTCGTCGCGACGGGTGTCCGGCGGCGCGACAGCAGGAGGGCACCGGCCGCCGACAGCAGCATGGCGATGCCGACCAGCCACAGCGCGGGCCGGATGCTGCCGGTGGCGTCGGAGACCCACCCGGTGATGTAGGGGGCGGCGAAGCCGGCGGTGTTGCCCAGCGAGTTGATCAGCGCGATGCCTGCTGCGGCCCCGGCGCCGGTGAGGAACAGCGGCGGGAAGTGCCAGAACACCGGCAGCGCGCAGCAGATGCCGACCGCGGTCAGGGTGATGACGGCCATGACGGTGAACGGCGAGTCGAGGTAGAGGGCCACCGGGATGGTCACCCCGCCCAGCGCCGCCGGCAGGGCCAGGTGCCAGCGGCGCTCGCCGGTCCGGTCGGAGTGCCGGCTCCAGAGCACCATCGTGATCGCGCCGGCGAGGAACGGGACCGCGACGATCGCGCCGGTCTCGAAGATCGAGTAGCTGGCGTCGAAGCGCTCCGCGAAGCCGGCGACCACGGTCGGCAGGAAGAACGAGACCGCGTACAGGCCGTAGACGACGCCGAAGTAGACCAAGCCGAGACCGACCACCCTCAGGTCGGCCATCGCCCGCCACGGGGAGGCCTCCCGGCCGGGCGTCTCCCCCTCGGCGGCGATGGTGCGGGCCAGCCAGCTCCGCTCCTCGGCGGCGAGCCAGCCGGCGTCCTCGGGGCGGTCGGTCAGGTAGAACCAGCACGCGACGCCGAGCAGCACGGCGGGCAGGCCCTCGACGAGGAACATCACCCGCCAGCCCTCCAGGCCGAACAGCCCGTCGGCGTACTGGATGACCGCGCCCGACAGCGGCGCCCCCAGGGCCGAGGAGAGCGGGACGGCCACGAGGAAGGCCCCGATCAGCTGCACCCGCTGCGCGCGCGGCAGCCACCAGGTCAGGTAGAGCAGGACCCCGGGGAAGAAGCCGGCCTCGGCGACGCCGAGCAGCACCCGCAGCGCGTACAACGAGCCCGCCGTGTCCACGAAGGCCATCGCGCTCGCGACGATCCCCCAGCTGACCATGATCCGGGCGATCCAGCGGCGGGCGCCGAAGCGGTGCAGCGCCAGGTTGCTCGGGACCTCGAAGAACAGGTAGCCGATGAAGAACAGCCCCGAGGCCAGCCCGAACATCGTCTCGGTCAGCCCGAGGTCCTCGCTCATCGTGAGCTTGGCGAAGCCGATGTTGGTGCGGTCGAGGTAGTTGACGAAGTAGAGGAGCCCGAGGAAGGGCACCAGCCGCCACGCGACCTTGCGCAGCGCGCTCCTCCCGACCGGATCGGTCTCGGTGTGGGCCACGGCTCCTCCAGACGACGTCCGTGCGGGTGTGCGCGGCTCACGGTAGAGCCGCAGGCCCGCGTGCCAGGTCGGCGCGTCGGGACCCCTCCGGGTGGACGGACCGGCACTGGCCCGGTGGCGCCGGGTCTCGCAGATTCAGCGGGGACACCGCCCACGTCCCGAGGAGGACGCATGACCACCCCCTACTGGGTCGCCGGACAGCCGCGGACCGGCACCGACGTCGTCGAGGTCCGCTCGCCGTTCGACGGCGCCGAGGCCGGCCGGACGACGAACGCCACCGCCGAGGACGTCGAGGCCGCGGTGTCGGCCGCCCACTCCGCCCGCGCCACGTGTGCGGCGCTCCCCGCCCACGCGCGGGCCGCCGCCCTCGACCACGTGTCCCGGCGGCTGGCCGAGCGCAGCGAGGAGGTCGCGGCGCTGATCACCGCGGAGTCCGGCAAGCCGCTCAAGTGGGCCCGGCTCGAGGTGGCCCGCGCCGTGTCGACCTTCCGCTGGGGCGCGGAGGAGGCGCGGCGCTGGTCGGGCAGCCTGCAGCGGCTGGACACCGACCCGGCCGCGACCGGGCGGATGGCGTTGGTGCGGCGGGTGCCGCGCGGCCCGGTACTGGGCATCGCGCCGTTCAACTTCCCGCTCAACCTGGTGGCGCACAAGGTGGCACCGGCGATCGCCGCCGGGGCGCCGATCGTCGTCAAGCCCGCCCCCGCGACGCCGCTGTCGGCGCTGCTGCTCGGCGAGATCCTGGCCGAGACCGAGCTGCCGGCCGGCGCCTGGTCGGTGCTGCCGGTGCCCAACGAGGCCGCCGCACGGCTGGTGCAGGACCCGCGGCTGCCGGTGGTCTCCTTCACCGGGTCGGTGCCGGTCGGTTGGTCGATCCGCGAGTCCGCGCCGCGCAAGCACGTCACCCTCGAGCTCGGCGGCAACGCGGCGGTCGTCGTCGCCCCCGACCAGGACGACGCGGCGCTGGACTGGGCCGCCTCCCGCATCGCCACCTTCGCGATGTACCAGGCCGGTCAGTCCTGCATCTCGGTGCAGCGGGTCCTCGCCCACCGGGACGTCGCGACCGCCCTCACCGAGCGGGTCGTCAAGGCCGTGGAGGGGCTGGTCACCGGCGTCCCGACCGACGCGGCGACCGACGTCGGGCCGCTCATCGACGAGCAGGCCGCCCGGCGGGTGGAGAGCTGGGTCGACGAGGCGGTGGCCGCGGGCGCCCGCGTGCTCACCGGCGGCACCCGCGACGGCGCCACCTACGCGCCCACGGTGCTCACCGACGTCCCGGCCGACGCGAAGGTGTCCTGCGAGGAGGTGTTCGGGCCGGTCGTCGTCCTGGACACCGTGGACTCCGTCGACGAGGCGTTCGCCCGGGTGAACGACAGCCGCTTCGGGCTGCAGACCGGCGTGTTCACCCGCGACCTGCAGGTGGCCTTCCGCGCGGCCTCGGTGCTCGAGGTCGGGGGAGTGGTGGTCGGCGACGTCCCGAGCTTCCGCGCCGACCAGATGCCCTACGGCGGGGTGAAGGACTCCGGCACCGGCCGCGAGGGCGTGCACGCGGCGATGGAGGACCTCACCGAGGAGCGCGTCCTCGTCCTCACCGGCATCGACGTCTAGACCGCGTCGGCGGGATCCCCGGCCGCCGCTGACGACCTCGAGGCGGCCGGGACGCAGCGAGGCCCCGGTCCGATCGGACCGGGGCCTCGTCGCTGCCCCATCGTCGTCCGTCGCCTCTCAAGTTGATCATGGGGTTGGCGCAGGTTCGCGCGGCGTGTCCGTGCGTGTCGCCTGCAACAGCCCCATGATCAACTCGGTGGAACGCGGGACGCCGAACGGCAGCCCCGGACGCGGAACGGCCCCGGTGGGAGTCCCACCGGGGCCGTCCCGCGTGCGCTCAGCTGTCGAGGTTGGCCATGACGTGCTTGACGCGGGTGTAGTCCTCGAACCCGTACATCGACAGGTCCTTGCCGTA
>DATIMX010000410.1:0-3778 GCA_035474935.1 Geodermatophilus sp.
GGACACCACCGACGGCCCCAGCGCGAGCAACCTCGTCGACGGCGTCTCCGGTGAGGACCGCTCCGACGGCGGCGAGCGCGACGAGGTCACCCTCACCACCGACGAGGACGCCCAGCGCGACGACGGGACGGTGCGTCCGGGGAACGTCCCCGACTGAGGCGGCCCCGTCCGGGGTCCCGCCCTGAGCCTGCGAAGGCCGGGAGGGACCGGGTCCTCATATCCAGCCGTGCCGGCGCGCCGCCTCCACCGCGGCGTGCCGGTTCGGCGCGCCCAGCTTGGCCGCCGCGGCCGACAGGTGGTTGCGCACGGTCCCCGGTGACAGGTGCGCCCGGGCGGCGATCTCCTCGACCGGGGCGCCCCCGACCGCCAGCTCGAGGACGTCGGCCTCGCGCGGCGTCAGCGGGCTGTCCCCCGCGCTGATCGCCTCCGCGGCCAGCTCCGGGTCCACGTAGCGCCCGCCCCGGTGCACCGTGCGGACGACGTCGGTGAGCACCGGCGCGCTCACCGTCTTGGGCAGGAACCCGCGCACGCCGGCCTCCAGCGCCCGCTTGAGGTGCCCCGCCCGGCCGTGCCCGGTGACGATCACCACCGCACAGCCCGGCAGCACGGTGGCCAGCTCCCCGGCGACGGAGATGCCGTCCCGGTCGGGCATCTGCAGGTCCAGGACGGCGACGTCGGGCGTGTGCGCGCGGGCCATCGCCAGCGCCTCGGCACCGGAGGCGGCCTGGGCCACCACCTCGAGGTCCTCCTCCAGGGCCAGCAGCGCGGCCAGTGCCGAGCGGATCAGGTTCTCGTCGTCGGCCAGCAGCACCCGGATCACGCCGGGACCCTCGCGGGCACGGTCGCGGCGAGGACGAACCGGTCGCCGTCCGGACCGGCCGAGAGCCGGCCACCGGCGGCCGCCAGCCGCTCGGCCAGGCCGGTGAGGCCGTTGCCCCAGGTCGTCCCCGACCCGCGGGCGCCGTCGTTGGTCACCTGCAGCTCCGCCTCCCCACCGGCCGCCCGCAGCTCGACGGCGCACCAGCTCGCCCGGCTGTGCCGCAGCACGTTGGTCACCGCCTCCCGCACCACCCAGCCCAGCGCGGTCTGCACCGGCTCGGGCAGCGTTCCCGCCTCCTCCTCGCCGGTCACCGTGACCCCCACCCCGGCCGCGCGCAGCACCGACCGCGCGCCGGCCAGCTCGCCGGGCAGGTCGGTGCGCCGGTAGCCACGGACGACGTCGCGGACCTCGCGCAGCGACTCCTCGGCCACCCGGCTGATGTCGACGAGCTCCTCGGCCGCGCCGTCCCTCCCCCGCCGGACCAGCTCGGCGGCCAGCTGGCTCTTCACCGCGATGGCCGAGAGGTTGCGGCCCATGACGTCGTGCAGGTCGCGGGCGAAGCGCAGCCGCTCCTCGGCGACGGCGAGCTGGGCCTGCACGCCGCGGGTGCGTTCCATCTCGAGCACGACGTCCAGGATCCAGACGGTGAACCGGAACGCGGCGACCAGGGCGACCAGCGACACCCAGATCGAGACGCCCATGATCACCGCGGCCACCGGTGCGTTGCCCTCGGCGAGCGCCACTGCGCCGGCGAGCGCGCCGCCGACGGCGGCGCCGGCGACGAGCGGCCGGGTCGGGACGGTCACCGACGCGCCCAGCAGCACCCCCGCGGCGACCAGGCCGGCCGTCCACGGCCCGGACGGCGACGGCCCGTCGGCACTGGCCGCCAGGGCGGCGCCCACGGTGACCAGCCCGGCGACGACGGCGACCGCCAGCGCCGGCCGGTCGGGGTGGGCGGGATCGTCGGGGCGGACGGCGCGGTCGCGGAACCCCTGTTGCGCGAGCACCAGGCTGGCCGCCGTGGTGGTCAGCGCAGCAGCGGCCAGCACGAGCGCCAGCCACCGGGGAGGAGCGCCCCAGCCCGGCGCCACCGCGAGCAGCAGGAACAACGGCAGGAACACCAGCGTCGAGTAGTACGACCAGCGGGTGTAGAGGTCGATGCGCTGCGGGTCGGTGCGGCTGCTCCACCAGCGCGCGACGGTCGGCACGGCGCCCATGCTGCCGTACCGGCCGTCCCGCCCCGGGTCGCTCAGCGCCGCGGGGACCAGCGGAACCACCGCGCGGTCGCCAGAGCGGCGATCGCGGTCCAGGCCAGGAGCGTGCCCAGCGGGCCGAGCGCGGCCCACCACAGCCCGGCGCCGGCGACCACCTCGCCGTCCCAGGTGCGCCCGTCCACACCCAGCTGCGCCAGCTCGATCACCGGCGTGAGCGGGAGCAGCCGGGCCACCGTGGCGAGCTCCTCCGGCAGCACGTTGAGCGGGAAGAAGAGCCCGGAGAGGGCGGTGGCTCCCATGACCACGGGAAGCGTGGTGATCTGCGCCGACTCCGGGGTCCGGGTGAACACCGTGCTCGCCGTGGCCAGCAGGACCATGACCGTCGCGCCGAGGAGGACCGCCAGCACCGGAAGGACCGGGTCGACCGGCGCGGTCCACCGACCGAGCACCGCCACGCCGGCCGCGACCAGCCCGATCTGGACGGCCGTGACCAGCAGCGTGGGGACCGCGGTGGCCAGCAGCACCTGGCCGTCGCTGAGCTCGCCGGTGCGCAGGCGCTGCAGCACGAGGTCCTCGCGCCGGGCGACGTAGGTGGTGACCAGGTTGTAGTAGGTGAGGAACACCAGCGTGAAGCCCGCGGCGGCGACGAGCAGGTCTGCACCGAGCAGCCCGTCGCCGCCCACCACTGCGACGAAGCCGACGAGCAGCAGCGGCATCAACACGGAGTTGACGACGGCGGTGCGGTTGCGGGCCAGCAGGCGGGTCTCGGCGGCGGCGAGCGCGCCGACGCGGCGCAGCGGGGACGGGCCGACGGGGGTGGCGAGCGTGGTCATCGGGTGCTCCTCTCGGGTCGGTGGGTCACTCGGCGTCGGCGACGGCGAGGAAGGCCTGCTCCAGCGAGGCGGAGCGGGCCTGGAGGCCACGCAGCACCACGCCGTACGCGGCGGCCCAGGCGAGCAGCCGGGCGAGCGCCGGCTGCAGCGCGCGGGTGTGCCACTCGACCCGCGGGCCGGCGCTGACCACGTGGACGCCCGCGGGCACCGGTGGCTGCGGAACGCCGTCGTCGAGGGTGAAGCGGATGGTGGCCGGCTGGGTCTCGGCGATCTCCTCTCGGGTGCCGGCGAGCACGATCCGCCCGGCGCGCATGACCGCGATGCGGTCGGCCAGCTCCTCGGCCTCCTCCAGATGGTGCGTCGTGAGCACCACCGCGGCACCGTCGTCCACCAGGTCGCGGACCAGCCGCCACACGGTGCGCCGGCTCTCCGGGTCCAGGCCGGTGGTCGGCTCGTCGAGGACCAGCACCCGCGGACGGCCGAGCAGCGCCAGCGCGAGGTCCAGCCGGCGGCGCTCCCCGCCGGAGAGGCTGCGCACCCGGACGTCGGCCCGGCCGGTGAGGTCGACCTGCGCCAGCGCCTCGTCGACCGGGCGAGGCGCGGTGAGGGTGCCGGCCCAGGTCCGCACGGTCTCGGCCACGGTCAGGTCGCCGGGCAGACCGCTGACCTGCAGCAGCACACCCAGGTGCGGGCGAACGACGGCCCGCTCGCGCCGCGGGTCGGCACCGAGGACCCGCACCGACCCGCCCGACACCGGGGCCAGGCCCTCGAGCACCTCCAGGGCGGAGGTCTTGCCGGCGCCGTTCACGCCGAGCAGCGCGAACACCTCACCGGGCCGGACCTCGAAGGACACCCCCCGGACCGCCTCGAAGTCGCCGTAGCGGCGCCGCAGGTCGGCGACCTCGACGGCG
>DATIMX010000411.1:0-4517 GCA_035474935.1 Geodermatophilus sp.
CCCTGCGCGCGGTCGTGTCCGCCGTGAACAGGGCCCTTCGGTAACAGCCCGGTTCACCGCGGACACGATCGCCCGCAGCGACGCGGTGACGATGTTCTCGTCGATCCCGACGCCCCAGAGCACCCGCTCGCCGACCGCGCACTCGACGTAGGAGGCGGCGCGTGCGTCGCCGCCGGCCGACAGCGCGTGCTCGGCGTAGTCGAGCACCCGGACGTCGACGTCCAGCCCGGCCAGCGCGTCGACGAAGGCCGCGATCGGGCCGTTGCCCTGGCCGTGCACGGTGGTCGGGACGCCGCGGTCGACCAGCTCCACCCGGATCGCGTCCGGGCCGTTGCCCGAGGCGGTGTGCTCGTGGCCGGCGAGGGAGAAGCGCCCCCACGGCGACTCGGCGTCGGGCAGGTACTCGTTGCTGAAGGCCGCCCACATCTGCTGGGCGGTGACCTCGCCGCCCTCGTTGTCGGTGTGCCGCTGGACGACCGCGCTGAACTCGATCTGCAGCCGGCGCGGCAGGTCCAGCTGGTTCTCGGTCTTCATGATGTACGCGACGCCGCCCTTGCCGGACTGGCTGTTCACCCGGATGACGGCCTCGTAGGTGCGGCCGACGTCCTTGGGGTCGATGGGCAGGTACGGCACCGCCCACGGCATCTCCGGGACCGGCGTGCCGGCGGCCTCCGCGTCGACCTCGAGCGCCTTGAGGCCCTTGTTGATCGCGTCCTGGTGGGAACCGGAGAAGGCGGTGTAGACCAGGTCGCCGCCGTAGGGGTGCCGCTCGTGCACGCCCAGCTGGTTGCAGTACTCGACGGTGCGGCGGATCTCGTCGATGTTCGAGAAGTCGATCTGCGGGTCGATGCCCTGGCTGAACAGGTTCAGCCCCAGGGTGACCAGGTCGACGTTGCCGGTGCGCTCGCCGTTGCCGAACAGGCAGCCCTCGATGCGGTCGGCGCCGGCGCGGTGGCCCAGCTCGGCGGCGGCGACGGCGGTGCCGCGGTCGTTGTGCGGGTGCAGCGACAGGACGACGGCGTCACGCCGGCCCAGGTTGCGGTGCATCCACTCGATCTGGTCGGCGTAGACGGTCGGCTCGGCCATCTCGACCGTCGCCGGCAGGTTGATGATCGTCGGCCGGTCGGGGGTGGGCTCCCACACGTCGGTGACTGCGTTGCAGACCTCGACGGCGAAGTCGAGCTCGGTGCCGGTGAAGGACTCGGGGGAGTACTCGAACCGGACGTCGGTCGCCGTCATCTGCTCGGCCAGCTTGCGTACCACCTGCGCGCCGTGGACGGCGATGTCGACGATGCCGGCGCGGTCGGAGCCGAACACCACCCGCCGCTGCAGCGTGGAGGTCGAGTTGTACAGGTGGACGATCGCCTGCTTCGCCCCGCGCAGGGACTCGAAGGTGCGCTCGATCAGCTCGTCGCGGGCCTGGGTCAGCACCTGGATGGTGACGTCGTCGGGTACCAGGTCGTCCTCGATGAGCTGGCGGACGAAGTCGAAGTCGGTCTGGCTGGCGGCCGGGAAGCCGACCTCGATCTCCTTGTAGCCCATCCGGACCAGCAGCTCGAACATCCGCCGCTTGCGGTCGGGCGTCATCGGGTCGATCAGTGCCTGGTTGCCGTCGCGCAGGTCGACGGCGCACCAGCGCGGGGCCTCGGTGGTGACCTTCTCCGGCCACGTGCGGTCGGGCAGCACGATGGGCGTGAAGGGGGCGTAGCGGGAGATCGGCATCCCCGACGGCTGCTGGGGGTGGCGGACGTGCGGGTGGTTCTCGTTCAGGTTCCTGCTCACGGGTTCTCGCTCCTCTGGGCGCGGGCTGGACGCAGCTCCGGTGGGGCGGTCAGCGGGCGCCGGGGACGCACTCGGTCACGGCAGGGTCTCCGCGGCGAGGGGGCCGACCTAGGAGAGGGCCTCGCCGCGGCGGGTAAGCAGGAGGCTGCCGCGCACAGGGCCACGGTAGCAGCGCGTCAGCCGAGGTCGCAGCGACAGGCGCAGGCCGCGGCGTGCGCCGGCGGGCCCGAGCCGTCGTCGACCTCGTCGCACTCCGGGGGACACGTGCAGGTCAGGCCGTCGTCGGCGGGCCATCCGACGGTCGCGCGCCGGCGCTCCCGTTCCTCGGCGGCACGTCGGCGCGCCGCCTCCTGCCGCTGGGCGCGCCGCTCGGCCGGCGAGTCACCCGGCACGGGGATGTCGTGGTCCTCCGGCATCCCGGCCCGTGCCCGCTGGCGGTCCCGCGCGGCTCGGTCGAGGCCGAAGGTGAACCACGGCTGCTGCCGGTCGGGGCGGTGCGCCCACCGGTCGGCGACCTCGTCGGTGTGCGAGGTGTCCAGGTGGGCGGGCAGCCGGCGCTGGGTCGCGTCCCGTGGACCGTCGGAGTGCATGCCGGCCACCTCCCGGCCGTCGGCGTCGAGCAGGACGAGCCGGAGACCGGCGACCTCCGCCAGGAGCGCCAGCCGGGTGAATCCGAGGTCCCGGCTGCCGGCTTCGGCGGCTGCGATCGTGGTCTTGGAGAGGCCTGTCCGTGCGGCGAGCTCCCGCTGCGACAGATCGGCGGTCCGACGGATGCGGCGGACCAGCCCGGCGAGGTCGGGGGACATGCCGCCCAGCCTCGGCGAACGTCGCGGACGGCCGGGGTGCAGACATCCATCTGTGGACAGTCACCCGCTGCCCACAGTGCGGGGCAGCGTCCGAGGTGCGGAGAGAGCGGGTGTGCCGTGCTTCCACCCCTGCCCACAGTGCGGGGCAGCGTCCGAGGTGCCGGGAAGGTCGATGTGCCGCGCTTCCACCTCTGCCCACAGTGCGGGGCAGGGGTGGACGTGCCCGGGACCGCCGCCGGTAGCGAGGCCCTGGGGAGCGGGAGGGGCTCAGAACGCCTTGCGCAGCCGCATGCTCAGCGGGCGGCCGTCGGGGTCGTCGACCAGGCGGTAGACCGGCGTCGCCCACAGCCGCGTCGGCAGCGACAGCCGCCGGGGGTGGTGCTCGCGCAACCGACCGCGTGGGCGCGGGCCGCGGCGGCCGCCGGCGTGCCAGGCGTCGAGCTCGGCCGCCGAGGTCTCCAGCGTCCGCACGAACGCCCCGGGGTCGAGCAGGTCGTCGTCCTCGCTGCCGTCAGCGGCCCGGTCGAGGTGTTCGCGGGCCAGCTCCAGGCGCAGGTCGCGGGCGAAGGTGCGGGCGCCGTCGCCGGTGCCGGCCGGGTCGCGGGGCTCGCGCGGGTCCCGGGTCGTGTCCAGGACGGCGGAGGAGAGCTCGCTGTCGTGGGTCCAGGAGCGCCGGTTGAAGTTGTCGCTGCCGACGCTGGCCCAGACGTCGTCCACCACGCAGACCTTGGCGTGCACGTAGACCGGCGTCCCCTCGTGGTTCTCCACGTCGAACACGTGCACCCGGCCGCGCCCCGCCCGCTGGCACATCTCCAGCGCCTGCCACCGGCCGACGTACTGCGACCGCTCCGCGACGGCGCCGTCCTGGTCCGGCACCCGCGGCACCACGACGACCAGGTGCAGCTCCGGGTTCTCGGCCAGCGCCCGGGCGAAGAGGCGGGCCACGTCCTCCGACCACATGTACTGGTCCTCGAGGTACACCAGCCGGCGGGCCTGCCTGATCGCCTTGGAGTACCCGCGGGCCACCGACCGCTCGCCGCGCGGCGCGAAGTCGTACGGCGGCCGGATCGCCGGGTACGTGCGCAGGTTCTGCACCACGTGCGGGCCGCAGGGCGGCGGGGGCGGCAGCTGCGGTGGCAGCGGGTCAGGATCGAGCCGGGCGCCGCGCAGCCGGTCGAGCACCCGGGCGATCGGGTTGCCGGAGTCGGCGTTGGTCGGGTCGTCCCAGCGCTCGCGGAACACGGTGTCCAGGACGCCGACCGTCGGCCCGCGCAGCATCAGCTGGACGTCGTGCCAGGGCGGCCGCTCCCCGTAGGCCGCCGACATCGCCAGCGACTGCGGATCCCCGCGGTGCTCGGCGTCGTCCCGGCGGCTGTGGCACAGGTCGATCCCGCCGACGAAGGCGACGTCCTGGGTCGGGTCCTGGTCGTGCCGCAGGACGACGAGCTTCTGGTGGTGGCTGCCGCCGCGGCGCACCCGCTGGTCGAGGATCACCTCGCCGCCGCCGTGCTCGACCTCGTCGTCCAGTGCCCGGTTCTCGTGCGCGCTGAAGGACATCCAGTCCACGTGCGAACGCCAGACCAGTCCGCGCACGCAGACGCCGCGGCGCACCGCGTCGGTGAACAGCTGGGCGACGGTCGGCCCACCCGGGCGCAGCTGCTCGTCGGGGTCGCCCCGCCAGTCGGTGAAGAACAGGTGGTCGCCGGCGTCCAGCCGCTCGATGCACTCGACCAGCCGGTCGAAGTAGGTCACGCCGTGCACGAGCGGCTCGACGAGGTTGCCCTCGGTGTACGCGGGCAGCGGCGTCGACGGGTTGCCCCGCTCCTCGGCGGTCAGCAACCAGCGCTCGACGTCGTCCACCCGGTGATCACAGCGCTCCGCCCAGGAGGACGCAAGCACGGCCGTCCCCGCGGACGTCGGTAGCCTGTG
>DATIMX010000412.1:0-8277 GCA_035474935.1 Geodermatophilus sp.
AGGCAGGAGGTGGCTACGCCCCTCCACGACGGGGCGGGGGACAGGGGCGTGCGAGCCCGCCCCTGTCAGGCGTGGCCGAGGCGACCCTGGGGGACCGTCGCAGCCACCTGCTGCCGGTGGTCCTCGCCGAGGTCGTCCAGACCCGCCGTGCGGATGTTCCCGGCATGACCGCGTCGATCGTGATCCGCCGTCCCGCCAGCTCCATGGCCGCGGAGCGGATGAACCCGATGCCGCGGCCGATGCCCTCGCCCCCCGTCACGACGACGGACCGACCCGAGACTGGTGTGAACACGACGACTGCGTTCTCTCAGAGGACGCTGACTAGAGCAGCGAGTGACCACCCGAAGCGAGGTAGCGCCGGGCGAGTTCGCAGGACGCCGCCGTGTAGCCCGGGCCCTTGACCTGGCACTCACGGGAGTGGGAGTGCGAACCCATCCACGCCACCAGGAGCAGCCGCCGGAGCATGACGAAGGTGGCGAGCATGTCCTCGTCCTCGGCGGTGACCGGTGCGATGTCGCGGTAACCGCGCAGCCAGGCGTCCTGCCACTGCGGCAGACGGGGGTCGTCCTCGAGGAAGGAGACCGCCGTGCCGAAGTCGTACAGGTACCAGGTGAAGCCGCAGTCGTCGAAGTCGATGACCGTCACCTGGTCGTCGTGCGCGAGGAGGTTGGCCAGTCGCAGGTCGGCGTGCGCCAGTCCGTACCGATCCGGCTCCTGCCCGTAGGCCTCCAGTCGCTGCCGCACGAGGTCCGCGGCCGCGCCGAGGATGCGCTCCTCCGCGCCGCCCACCCCGATCCCGTCCTGCCAGCGGCCCCAGCGCGGGTTCTCGCCGAGCGAGGACGGCCAGTCCCAGGAGAACCTCGTGAACCCGGCGGGACGCTGCCAGGACCGAGCGTGCTGGTGCATGCGGGCGGTGATCCGGCCGAGTGTCTCGAAGCTCTCCAGCGGGACCTTGAGCTCGTCGCGCTCGATCCCGGGGGCGACCTCGAAGAGCACGGCGTGGCGGTCCACACCGGCGACCTCGGCGGTGACCACGCGCTCGCCGTCCTCGGCGGGGAGCACGACCGGCGTGGCGACGCCGGCCTCCTCCCGGAGGGCGGTGACCCAGTCCAGCTCGGACTCGATCGCCGGTCGCGTGTGGTAGTCCTCCCGGTGGACCCGCAGGACGCCGCTGCGCCCGGTGCCGGGGTCGTGGACGAGGTAGGTCGCGTTCTCGGAGAGGTTGATCATCCGGCAGGTGGCCTGGTCGGACAGCCCGTACCTGGTCAGCGCGGCGGCGGCCACCCGGTCGTCCCCGTCCTCCCGGGTCGTCGTCCCCTGCTCCGCCATCGGCCCGCCCCTCGATCGACGTCAGAACGCTGGTGATCCGGTCGCGGACCGTCACGACGTCCTTGCGACTCCTGCTCGTGTAGATGCGCCCGGCGGCGCCGATCATCTGCACGTCGACCAGCGTGGTGCCGGGTGCCGTCCGCTCCGCCTCGTTCGCCGCGAACAACGCCGACATCATCTCGGCGACCGGGGGCTCCGGTGGCCACCCGCGCTGAGCGGCGACCCGCTCAACGCGGGTTGCGGCGGGCGATGGCCCCGCTCAACACCGCCGCGAACGACGTCCACGCCGCGTAGGGCACCAGCGCCGCGCCGGCCCGGCGGTCGACCGCCCACGACCGGCGGGCGAGGTCGGCGGTCGACGCGGCCAGCAGGACGGCCTCGGCGGTGGCGGCCGCCGGTCGCCGGGCGCGGAAGAAGATCCAGGTCCAGCCGGTGTTGAGCGCCAGGTTGGCCAGGTAGGCCCGCAGGTAGCTGCGCCGTGCCCGCCCGCCGGACCCGGCCAGGGACCGACCGCCGGCGAGGGCGAGCAGGACGTACAACGCCGTCCACACCGGCCCGAAGGCGGACGCCGGCGGCTGCCACGGCGGCTTGTCGAGCTGGCGGTACCAGCGGGTGCCGGTGGCCGTGCCGATCCCGCCGAGGACGGCGGTGGCGGTGACGGCGGCCGAGGTGAGGGCGTAGGGGGAGCGGTCGGTCATGCGACCCCGCGTACCCGGCTCCGGCGTCTGCCAGGCTGCCGGGCATGACCGACACCCCGACCAGCGGCACGAGGACCAGCGACACGATGCCCGTGCGCATCGAACGGGACGGCGACGTCGCCGTCGTCGTCCTGGACAACCCGCCGCTGAACCTCTTCGACGCCTCGGTGTTCGACGCGATCGAGGCGGTCGCCGACGAGCTGGTCCGGCTCACCGACCCGGCCGACCCCGCACGGGCCCGGGCGGTGCTGGTCGAGGCGCGCGGCAAGGTCGTCTCCGGCGGCGTCGATGTCACGGTGTTCCGCGACATCGCCGAGGGCCCCGAGCCCGCCGGGCGCGGCGCCGACCTGTGGCGGCGGCTGCTGCGGGTGACGCAGACGTTCGAGGACCTCCCGGTGCCCACCGTCTTCGCCGCGCACGGGCTGACCCTCACCGCCGCGTTCGAGCTGGCGCTGGCCTGCGACGTCCTGCTGGCCGCGGAGCGGGCGTCGTTCGGGCTGGTCGAGATCGTCGTCGGGCTGACCCCGTCGATGGGCGGGCCGCAGCGGCTGGCCGAGCGGGCCGGGTCCGCGCGGGCCAAGGAGCTGGTGTTCACCGGCGAGCGCTATCCGGCCGCCGTCCTCGAGCGGTGGGACGTGGTCAACCGGGTGCTGCCCGACGAGGGCTTCGCCGAGGCCGCCCGCGCCTACGCCCGCCAGGTCGCGGCCGGCCCGACCGTGGCGCACGCGGCCACCAAGCAGCTGGTCACCACCGCCGTCCGGCAGGGCGCGCGGGCCGCGGACGACCTGGTGCCCGACGTCTCCGGTGCCCTCTTCGCCACCGACGACTTGCGCGGCGCGGTGGACTCCTTCCTCGCTAATGGACCGGGGAAGGCGACCTACGCGGGCAGGTGAGCGACGGTCCGGACGGCGGTTCCGGGACTCCCCGCGCGGGTAGACTCCGACGGGTCCACACCTCCTCTCGCAGGAAGGCAGGGTCGAGGGTTCTTGCCCGACTCGTACCCGAACGTCCCCGTGCCCGGAGCGCCCACGTCCCGTGAGGCCTCGGCGCAAGCCGCAGCCGCCGACGGCCACCCCGGACGGCCCGGCCTGGGGGACGCCGCCCCGGCCGCCGTCCGGACCACCATCACCGTCCCCGACTCCGTCCCGATGGTCTCGCTGCTCGGCTCCGGCGACGAGCTGCTGCGCCTGGTCGAGAACGAGGTCGACACCGACGTCCACGTGCGTGGCAACGAGATCGCCGTGACCGGCCAGCCGGCCGACAACGCCTTCGCCGTCGCGGTGTTCGACGAGCTGATCGCGCTGCTCGGCACCGGTCAGGTGCTGCGCCCGGACTCGGTGCGCCGGGTCATCGGGATGCTGCGCGCCGGCGGCTCCGAGCGCCCGGCCGACGTCCTCAGCCTCGACATCATCAGCCGCCGCGGGCGCACGATCAGGCCCAAGACGCTGAACCAGAAGCGCTACGTCGACGCCATCGACGCGCACACCGTCGTCTTCGGCATCGGCCCCGCCGGTACCGGCAAGACCTACCTGGCGATGGCCAAGGCCGTGCAGGCGCTGCAGACCAAGCAGGTCAACCGGATCATCCTCACCCGCCCGGCCGTGGAGGCCGGCGAGCGGCTCGGGTACCTGCCCGGCACGCTCAGCGAGAAGATCGACCCGTACCTGCGGCCGCTGTACGACGCGCTGCACGACATGGTCGACCCGGAGTCGATCCCGCGGCTGATGCAGTCGGGGACGATCGAGGTCGCCCCGCTGGCCTACATGCGCGGGCGCACGCTCAACGACGCGTTCGTCATCCTCGACGAGGCGCAGAACACCACCGCCGAGCAGATGAAGATGTTCCTCACCCGGCTCGGCTTCGGCTCCAAGATCGTGGTCACCGGTGACGTCACCCAGGTCGACCTGCCCGGCGGGGCGCAGAGCGGGCTGCGGATCGTGCGGGAGATCCTCGACGGCATCGAGGACGTGCACTTCGCCAACCTGACCAGCTCCGACGTCGTCCGTCACCGGCTGGTCGGCGACATCGTCGACGCCTACGAGCGCTGGGACGCCGCGAACGACCAGCGCCAGGCGCCCAGCCAACAGCAGCCGGTGCGCCCGTCGCGGCCGCGCCGCCAAGGGAGCTGAGGGCCGTGCCCGTCGAGGTCGCCAACGAGTCCGAGATCGCCGTCGACGAGTCCTCCCTCGCCGCCATCTGCACGTACGTGCTGGGCGAGATGGGCGTGAACCCGATGGCCGAGCTGTCGGTGCTCTGCGTCGACCCGGACTACATGAGCACGCTGCACGAGCGCTGGATGGGGGAGAAGGGGCCGACCGACGTCCTCGCCTTCCCGATGGACGAGCTGGACACCGGCCGTCCCGACGAGCCGGACCCCGGCCCGGCGCTGCTCGGGGACGTCGTCCTGTGCCCCTCGGTGGCCATCAAGCAGGCCCGCGCGGCCGGCCACACGATGGACGACGAGCTGGTCCTGCTCGCCACGCACGGCGTGCTGCACCTCCTGGGCTACGACCACATGGAGCCCCAGGAGGAGAAGGAGATGTTCGGCCTGCAGACCAAGCTGCTCGACGGCTGGCGCGCCGCCCCGCGGGCCCCGATGACCGGTGCGGCCGTCCCCCGGGGACCGGTCGACCGATGACCTCCGGCGAGATCACCCTGCTGGTGATCGCCGTCTGCCTGATCCCGCTCGCCGGCCTGTTCGGCGCGATGGACGCCGCGCTGCAGCGGGTGTCCAAGGCGCGCGTCGACGAGATGCGCCGCGACGGCGTCAAGCGGGCCGGCGTCCTCTCCGACGTCGTGGCCGAGCGCGCCCGGCACGTGGCGCTGCTGCTCCTGCTGCGGATCGCCTGCGAGATGGTGGCCGCCACCCTGGTCGCGGTGGTCCTCTACCGGATCTGGGGCGGCGGCTGGCAGCCGGTGCTGGTCGCGGCCGGGGTGATGACCGTCGTCAGCTACGTGCTGGTCGGGGTCGGGCCGCGCACGCTCGGCCGCCAGCACGCCTACGGCACCGCGCTGGCCGGCGCGGGCGTCGTCCGGCTGCTGGGCCGGGTGCTCGGGCCGATCGCCACGCTGCTCATCCTGGTCGGCAACATGATCACGCCCGGGCGCGGCTTCCGCGACGGGCCGTTCTCCTCCGAGGTCGAGCTGCGCGAGCTGGTCGACATGGCCGAGGAACGCGGCGTCGTCGAGTCCGGCGAGCGCAACATGATCCACTCGGTGTTCGAGCTGGGCGACACCATCGCCCGCGAGGTCATGGTCCCGCGCACCGACGTTGTCTGGATCGAGCGGAACAAGACCCTGCGTCAGGCCCTGGCACTGGCCATGCGCAGCGGGTTCAGCCGCATCCCGGTCATCGGCGAGAACGTCGACGACGTCGTCGGGGTCATCTACCTCAAGGACCTCATCCGCCGGACCCAGGGCGGGCAGGACCCGAAGAACACCGTCAAGGTCGAGGACCTCATGCGTCCGCCGACGTTCGTGCCGGAGTCCAAGCCGGTCGACGAGCTGCTGCGGGACATGCAGGCCCAGCGCATCCACATCGCGATCGTGGTCGACGAGTACGGCGGCTTCGCCGGCCTGGTGACGATCGAGGACATCCTCGAGGAGATCGTCGGCGAGATCGCCGACGAGCACGACCGCTTCCAGCGCCCGCCGGTCGAGGAGCTGTCCGACGGCTCGGTGCGGATCACCGCCCGGCTGCCGGTCGAGGACCTCGCCGCCCTGTTCGACGTCGAGCTGCCCGAGGACGACGACGTCGAGACCGTCGGCGGGCTGCTCGCCCGCGAGCTCGGCGTGGTGCCGATCGAGGGCTCGCAGGCCGAGGTGGCCGGGCTGCGGCTGGTCGCCGAGAGCACCGGCGGACGGCGCAACCGGATCGACACCATCCTGGTCTGCCGGGTGCCCGAGGAGGAGGAGGCCGAGACCACCGAGGGCCAGGAGCCGCAGTCGAACGGGGCCACCGCCTCCGGCGCAACCGCGTCTGGGGCCACCGCCTCCGCCGCTACGGCATCGGGCGCCACCGCGTCCGAGGCCGCGTCCGAGGCCACCGCGTCCGGGGCCACCCGCGTCGAGGAGCCCGCCGGCGCCGTGGAAGGGTGACCCGTCGTGAGTGACCTGGACCCCGAGGACGCCAAGCTCGTCACCCTGGCCCGCTCCGCACGCGGCCGTACCGGCGCTCCCGAGGGCGCGGCGGTCCGTGACACAGACGGCCGCACCTACCTGGCCGCCACCGTCTCGCTGCCGTCCCTGCAGCTGTCCGCACTGCAGGCCGCCGTCGCCGCTGCCGTCTCCAGCGGGGTCGAGGGGCTGGAGGCGGCTGCGGTCGTCTCGGCCGCCGACGCCGTTGAGCAGGCCGGGCTGGCCGCCGTCCACGACCTCACCCCGTCCGCCCCGGTGCACCTCGCCGGCCCGGACGGCGCCCTGCGCACCACCGCCTGACCGCCGGCGGGCGCGCGGGGCCCGTGTGGCTGCGCCGGCCCGGACGGTTGTCGTCCCCGCGGTCCTCCATCGGTGAGTGCCACGGCACTCACCGACGGAGGACCGCCCGGACATCCTGCTCGTTGGGGACGTCGGGTCGATGCCGACTCAGCGGAGCGGCCGGCCGAGGGCTTCGGCGAACGCCTGGGGGTCGCGCACCCACGCGGTGAGCGCCCGCTCCTCGGCGCCGTCGTCCGTGAGGTGCCGGACGGCCACCCGGGTGCCCCCCGGCCACCACCCCCCCGCGCTGCCTGGCCTTCGGCCAGCCCTGCGGCGTGCGTCCGCGGCGCACCTCCTGCACTGGGCTGCGCGCGACGACGTGCTGGGACGACGTCGACCGCAGGCCGCCGACGTCGAAGGACAGCCCGGAGTCAGACACGGTGAGCCGGGTGGTGGACATGACCAGGACGGCGGCGCCCAGCACGAGGGCCACGGGGAGCTCGACGGCGAACGCGGCGCCGCCGCCCCGCGAGGCGGCCAGCCAAGCCAAAGCCCGACTCCGACCACCACCGCGGCGACCACCCACGGCCGCACCGGGTCGTACTGTCAGTAGCGCAGCGGAGCCGGGATCACCGTGGCGGAGCGACGCGGCCCGCGACCGTGGAAGAATCCGTTCGCGCCGACCTGGACCGCGTGCCGGTCGCGCTCCCGCAGCGCTCGTCCCGCCCGCGACTCGCCCTGCTGCCGTCGTCAGCGCACCACTCCGAGCCTCCCACCTGTGGGTCAGTCGGTCGGTCTGGCCCGCTGGTCGAGCTGCCGACGGGCCGCTGCCTGAACGGCGGCGATGATGTCGCTCGTGAACTGAGCCAGGCCCCGTTCGGTCGTGAACCGGACCCGTCCGATGCGCGCGCGGAACTCCCGCGCGTCCCAGTCGACGCCTTGCTCGTGCGCCGCGGTGCTCAGTCCGTTGTCGAATAGATGGGCCATCGCGTGACGTGTCACGTCCAGCACAAGCCCTGCGGTGGCAGGTCTCGCCGAGTGAATGTCGACTTCCCAGGAGCTAGCTCGGCACCGTGTCCCCGATCGTGTACCTGATGTCCTCGGAACGCGCTGCCGCCACGAAGGGGAGGAGGAACACCATCAGGGTCTTCGCTTGCAGAAGGGGGAGGAGGCCGTTGCCTCCCGACGCGACATCGATTCCGTACCTGGTGGCGAAGTGGCCGTTGATCAGAGATTTGGCTGCCGGATCGCCCGCCTCGTCATCTCATCCGGGTCGTGCACGGAGAAGAAGAGAGTTCGCATCTTGATAGCGGCTTCCACCATCTCCCTGTCCATGGTGGCTCACCTCCTGTGTTGTCGGATCATCGCCTGAGTCGCGCACAGCCTCGACCGGGTGGCGTGGTCGTCGAGTCCGCAGTCTCGCCTCAGACATCGGCAATGTTGTGCGACTGCTCGAGCAATGACCGCGGGCGCGCCCATACCTCCAGGCTCGCCCGGCCGGCGACCCGCGTGCCTCACGTCACCGGAGGAGCGGACCGGTCGCAGGTCACGCCACCCAGGGGTCGCAGCGGCTTCGGCCGTGTCGTCCCCGGGTGGGAGGATGGAGGGCGTGACACCGCCGGACCAGCCGCCGTACCGGAGCGGTTTCGCCTGTCTGGTGGGCCGCCCCAACGCGGGCAAGACCACGCTGACCAACGCCCTGGTCGGCGAGAAGGTCGGCATCGTCAGCGACCGCCCGCAGACCACCCGGCACGCCATCCGCGGCGTCGTCCACCGGCCGGGCGGGCAGCTCGTGCTGGTCGACACCCCCGGCCTGCACAAGCCCAAGAGCTTG
>DATIMX010000413.1:0-5846 GCA_035474935.1 Geodermatophilus sp.
GGCCCCGGCGGCCTGCCGATCCTCGACTTCGTCGACCGCGACCTTCCCGCCGCCAACCGGGCGACGACGGAGGCGAGCCTGGCACTGCAGCCGCAGATGATCGACTTCTTCGCCGACCGCTACGGCCCGTACCCGTTCACCTCGTTCGGCGCGGTCGTCGACGACGACACCGTCGAGTACGCGTTGGAGACCCAGACCCGCCCGATCTACTCGCAGGTGGCCGCCGAGTCGACGGTCGCCCACGAGCTGGCGCACCAGTGGGTGGGCGACAGCGTCTCGCCGACGACCTGGCGTGACATCTGGCTCTCCGAGGGCTTCGCCACCTACTCGGAGTGGATGTGGGGCGAGCACCGGGGGCGGACGACGGCGCAGGCGGAGTTCGACCGGGTCCTCGCCACGCCGGCCGAGGACCCCCTGTGGGCCGTGCCTCCCGGGGACCCGGGAGCGGACAACCTGTTCGCACCCGCGGTCTACGCCCGCGGCGCCGCGGCCCTCCACGCGCTCCGCGTGGAGATCGGCGAGGAGGCGTTCGGCACCCTGCTGCGCCGGTGGACGACGGAGAACGCCGACGGCAACGTCAGCACCGCCGACCTGGTCGCCCTGGCCGAGGAGGTCAGCGGTCAGGACCTCGACGCCTTCTTCACCGTCTGGATCGACACGCCGGGCAAGCCCCTCACCTGGTGAGCCGATGCCGCGGGTCCGCCCGGCCACCGGGTGGGTGCGCCGCGCGGCGTTCCGGACCCGGGGCCGGCGGATAGCCCTGCGCCATGGCCGACTCCCGACGTCCCGTCAGCGACCAGGTGGTCGTCGTCCTCGGTGCCTCCAGCGGCATCGGCCGGGCGACGGCGCTGGAGTTCCTGCGGCAGGGCTGCACCCGGATCGTCGTCGCGTCCCGCGGGGAGGAGGCCCTCGGCACGCTGGTCGAGGAGCTCACGCGGGAGGGCGCGGAGGCGGTCGCCGTCCCCACCGACATCACCGACCAGGCCGCCGTGCGGGCGCTGGTCGACGCCGCCGAGGCCCGCTTCGGCCGGATCGACACCTTCGTCACCGTGCCCGGCGTCGGCGTCTGGGGGTCGGTGCAGCAGATCGACCTCGACGAGTTCCGCCGGGTCACCGAGGTGAACTACCTCGGCCACGTGGCCGCCGCGCAGGCCGCCGTCCCGGCGCTGGAGCGGGCCGGCGGCGGCGTGCTGATCGGCATCGGCTCGGTGGAGGGCTACCGCTCCATCCCGCTGCACGCCCCGTACTCGGCGAGCAAGCTCGCGCGGCGCGCCTTCTACGACGCGCTGCGGATGGAGCTGACCGAGGAGGGGTCGCCGGTCGAGGTGAGCCAGATCCTGCCCGCCGGCATCGCGACGCCGTTCTTCGAGCACGCCCGCACCAAGCTCGGCTCGATGCCCAAGCCGCCCCCGCCCGTGTACGCGCCGGAGCTGGTCGCAGAGGCCGTCGTACGGGCCTCGGTGCACCCGCGGCGGGAGATCCCGGTGGGCGACGCCGCGCTGGGCTTCATCGCCGGGCAGCGGTTCAGCCCCGCGCTCACCGATGCGCTGCTGTCGGTCACCGGCCGGCAGCTGCAGACCACCGACCGGCCCGACGACGGCACCGACATCCTCGACACACCGACCCCGGGCCCCGGCCGGGTGCGCGGCGCCTTCGCCGACCAGGTGCTCACCTCGAGCCCGGTCACCCGGGTCGCCGGCGCCGTGGCGCGGCCGGGCGAGCTCCTCCTGCGGTCCATCCGGCGCCGGGGATGAGCAGCAGCTCGGTCTGCCGGTCGCCGAGGTAGGTCACGCCGTCGGCGGTCAGGGCCACGCCCTCCTCCAGGGCCATGCGCACCGGCTGGCCGCCCCACTCGGGCACCGGCACCCGCACGCACAGCTCGAGGGCGTAGACGGTGTCGGGGTGCAGCACCCGGTCACCGGCGCCCGGGACGCCGTCCTGGTCGTCCCAGCGGCCGATCGCCGGGCCCGCCCCGTGGCCGTGCACGCCGACCGGGTGCGAGTAGATGACGCCGTCGATGCCCTCGGCCGCGGCGGCGCACCGGGCCGCGGCGAGCACCTCGTTGCCGGTGCGGCCGGGCACCAGCTGCGCCGTCGTGAGGTCCTGGAGCCGGTTGCCCACGGCCAGCGCCCGCCGCAGCCCGGCCGGCGCCTCGGTCTCGCCCGGACGCAGCACGTAGCCGTTGCGCTGGCTGTCGGTCCTCAGGCCCAGGCTCGACAGGCCGACGTCGCAGTGCACCAGGTCGCCGGGCTCCACCGGCACGTCGTAGGGGACGGCGGGCAGCAGCGCCTCCCCGCGCAGCGGCGCCACCCCCGCGCGCTGCACGTCGACCACCGGGTGGAACCACGGTTCGACGCCCAGGTCGGTCAGCCGCTGGCGGATCCACCACGCGAGGTCGGTGGCGGTGCAGACGCCCGCGGTGAGGACGGCGGGGGAGAAGGCCTCCTCGACCACCTCGCGCGCCCGGTGGTTGAGCCGGTCGAGCACGGCGATCTCCTCGGGCAGCCGCGTCTCCAGCCAGCCGACCGCCAACTCCTCGGCCGGCACCAGCCGGTCGGCCCACGGCCCGAGCGCCTCGGTGAGCAGCCGGTGCTCGGTGTGGGCCAGCCCATCGGCGAGCGCGAAGTCGGCCGAGACGTCGATGCCGATCCGCCCCGGCGCGGCCTGCTCGACGATGCGGCGCACCTCGGCCCACTGGGTGTCCTCGGCCGGGAGGCGTTCGCCGTCCTCGGGCGACCAGGCCGGCAGGAACTGGCCCACCGGGTAGCGCGAGACCGCGGCCGCGGTGACGCCGTCGTCGCTGCGGTGCAGCGCGAGGATCGTGCGCCGGCGGGCCGAGAGCCAGGTGGCCGGCAGCAGCGTGGCCAGCACCGGGTCCTCGTTGTACTCGCGGCCCACCACCAGCCACAGGTCGATGCCGGCGCGGTCCATCAGTCCGGGCAGCAGGTCCAGCAGCCGCTGGGTCAGCCACCGGTCGCGGACGTCGGCCTGCTCGCGGAGCGGCAGGGGTACCGTCCGGGTCGGGTCCGGCGCGACGAGCGTCATGGGAAGAGTGGAGCAGAGAACCGGCGTCCCCACCGGTCGAGCGGTTCGACCCCCTTCAGGACCCGCTGCGAGCCTGGTGACGTACTCGGGTGGCCCCGCTGCAGGGTCCCGCCGCGAGCCTGCGAGTGGTGGGGGCAGCGGGGCCCTCCTACCTCCAGGGTCCCGCCGACCCCGTCCAGGGCACCACCCCGAGCGTGACACGGGTGGGGAGGACGGGATCCTTCTCCGAGACGTGGGGCAGAGGGTGGTCCCCTCTCAACCGGCCGCGCGGCCGACGGGCGGGATGCTGTCGGCCAACAGCCCGGAGCGCTGCCGCGGCACCACCGCGGCCACCCGGTCGCGGCCGGCCTGCTTGGCCTCGTACATGGCCCCGTCGGCGCGGTCCACCAGCCGCCACATGGCGTCGGCGGCGTCCTCGCCGTCCACCGGCCGGGCCAGCGCGATGCCGATCGAGGCGGTCACCGAGTGGCCGTCGTCCGTGCGGCTGGTCCGCACCGCCGCGCGCAGCCGCTCGGCCAGCCGGTGGGCCTCGGCCGGGTCGCTGACCAGGCCGAGCACGATCATCTCCTCACCGCCGGTGCGCGCCAGCACGTCGGTGGGCCGCACCGTGGCCGCCAGCGACGATGCCACCGTGCGCAGCACCGCGTCACCGGCGGCGTGCCCGTGGGCGTCGTTGAGCTGCTTGAAGTGGTCGAGGTCGAGGACCATCGCGGCCACCCGCGACCCCTCGCGGCGGGCCTGCCGCCACACCCGCGGGGCCTGCTCGACGAGGAAGCGGCGGTTGGCCAACCCGGTGAGCGGGTCCTGGTGGGAGAGCGCCTGGGTGGCCTCCAGCAGCCGCTGCACCCGGCGGCGCAGCACGTAGACCCCGAACGCGGCGGTGTTCAGCACGCCGGCACTGATCACCACCTGCACGGCGATCGACAGGGCGCCGTCGTAGGTGTGGCCCAGGGCCACCGTGCAGGCCGCCACCGTCGCCAGCATGGTGGCGCCCAGCATCCAGGGGCCCAGGAACCAGGCCGCGATGAAAGAGGGGAACAGCAGCATCAGCGGGGTGGCCTGCGCCGGCACCGAGACGCTGAAGACGACGATCACGTAGACCACCTCGGTCAGCACCACCAGCCCGAGGGTCTGCCACCGGCCGGCCCGCTGGCGGACCGCCAGAGCGGCGGCGGCCACCAGGCACGCGGCCATCGCGACCGGGTAGGTGATGCGCGCCGCGCCCTGGTGCAGCGTCCCGTCGACGCAGAGGTTCACCGTGCCGATGAGGCCGGCGACGGAGGTGAGCGCAGCGAGGGTGAGCGCCGCGATCCGGTGTTCCGGCCCCCGGCTGACGGATGTGTCGTACCTCTCCTGCAGCGTGTCGGTGTCCTTGCGTCGCGGCCCGCTCACGGACGTAGCATGCCGTACTCGGCACTTCCGCCGGAACTGCTGTTGCACTTCCGTCACCAGGCGTCCCAGTGATCGGGACGGGTCGACGTCGCCGCACGTCGGTGCCAGGGTGACGGCCGTGTCCCACCCCGAGCCCGGCACGGTCGTCGTCCGCACCCTCGCCGAGCACCCGATGGTGGAGGCGGGGGGTCCCAGCGCGCTGCGGATGGTCGCGCCCGGCTCGCACACCGCGGGCCGCTTCGGTCTGGTCGAGTACCGCCTCGCGCCGCACAGCCCCGGGGCTGCGCCGCACTACCACCAGACGTTCTCCGAGTCGTTCTACGTGCTCTCCGGCCGGCTGACGGTCTACGCCGGCGATGCCTGGCGGCCGTACTCGGCCGGTGACTTCGCGCTGGTGCACGAGCGGGGCGTGCACGGCTTCCGCAACGACGGGGACGAGCCGGCCGACTTCCTCATCCTCTTCGCGCCCGGCATCGCGCGGGAGCACTTCTTCGCCGAGATGGCCGAGCTGCGCCGCAGCGGCCGGACCCTCTCGCCGGAGGAGATGACCGCCTTCTACGCCCGGCACGACCAGGTGATGGTCGACGTCTGACCCGGCGCCATCGGACGCTCCGGGATCCGACACGCCGCGAGCGCACACCTTCCCGCGGCCTCCCTCGTTGAGCCGGACGGGACCGATCGCGGTCCCGGCAGCCCGACCGGGGCGGACGGAACGAGGAGTGGCGTGCCCGACGAACGCATCACCTGGATCGACTGCCCGACCTGCGGCGACCGCGCGGCGGTCGGCTGGCAGATCGACCGGGGTCCGGACGGCGCCCTCCGGGAGGCACCGACGACGTTCGACTGCACCAGCGGCTGCACGATGACCGACCTGCAGGTCGTCTACTGGTTCGGCGGGCGTGGTACCGGCCGGGCCGGTGCCCGGCTCGGGTAGGGGCCGGCACTGTCCCGTCCTGCCCGGCTGCGCCTACGGTCGAGCGTGACGTCGAAGGCCACGCACCGGGAGGACGACATGGCGCAGGGGCCGTGGTTCTACTGCCTCAAGCACCACACCGTGGAGGACCGGGACGGCTGCGCCGAGCGGCACCGCCTGGGCCCGTACGCCACCCGCGAGGAGGCCGAGCACGCGCTGCAGTCGGTGGCCGAGCGCGAGGAGCGGCTGACCGCCGAGGACCGCGCCTGGCGGGAAGGCGACTGAAAAAGGACCCCGTCCTCCTCACCGCTCGCAAGCTCGCGGCGAGCCTCTGGACGGGGCCGTCTGCGCGCCGGGGCATGATCCCTCCGGGACGCCGGGGGGTCCGGCGGCGCAGGAGGTGGGACGTGTCGGACGGACGCTCGGTGGAGGACCTGGTCGTCGGCGTGCTGGGCGGCACCGGTCCGCAGGGTCGCGGGCTCGCCGTCCGGCTGGC
>DATIMX010000414.1:0-12484 GCA_035474935.1 Geodermatophilus sp.
CTGATCGAGGTACGCGCCGATGACCAGCTTCTGCTCGTCGGGGTGCCGGTCGAGCACCCGGCGGATCACCGGCAGCTTCGATGTCGCGGTCGCGGCGACCCGGTACCGCTCCTCGGGCTCGGCGACGGCGTAGGTCATCCGCTCCTCGTCGTCGAGCGACACCCGGACCTCGATGCACTCGGCCGGCGCGATGTAGCCCTGGGACTCGATGTCCTTCCACGGGGCGTCGTAGCGCTTCGGGCCGATCAGCGAGAAGACGTCGTCCTCCCGGCCGTCCTCGCGCACCAGCGTGGCGGTCAGGCCCAGCCGGCGTCGTGACTGCAGGTCGGCGGTGAGCCGGAAGATCGGCGCGGGCAGCAGGTGCACCTCGTCGTAGACGATCAGGCCCCAGTCCTGCGCGTCGAAGAGGTCCAGGTGCCGGTACTCGCCCTTCCGGCGGGTGGTGATCACCTGGTAGGTCGCGATGGTGACCGGGCGGATCTCCTTGCGCTCGCCGGAGTACTCGCCGATCTCGTCCTCGGTCAGCGAGGTGCGGGCCAGCAGCTCGCGCTTCCACTGCCGCCCGGAGACGGTGTTGGTCACCAGGATCAGCGTCGTCGCCTTGGCCTCGGCCATCGCCGCGGCGCCGACCAGCGTCTTGCCCGCCCCGCAGGGCAGGACGACGACGCCCGAGCCGCCGGCCCAGAAGCCGTCGACGGCCTCCTGCTGGTAGTCGCGCAGGTGCCAGCCGTCCTGGGCCAGCTCGATCGGGTGCGCCTGGCCGTCGACGTAGCCGGCGAGGTCCTCGGCCGGCCAGCCGACCTTGAGCAGCGCCTGCTTGAGCCGGCCGCGCTCCGAGGGGTGGACGACGACCGTGTCGCCGTCGATCCGCGCGCCCAGCATCGGGGCGACCTTCTTGCTGCGGATGACCTCCTCGAGCACCGCCCGGTCCGAGCTGGAGAGGACCAGCCCGTGCACCGGGTCGTTCTGCAGGGTCAGCCGGCCGAAGCGGTCCATCGTGTCGGCCACGTCGACCAGCAGCGCGTGCGGCACGGGGTAGCGCGAGTAGCGGACCAGCGCGTCGACGACCTGCTCGGCGTCGTGCCCGGCGGCGCGCGCGTTCCACAGCGCCAGCGGCGTCACCCGGTAGGTGTGCACGTGCTCGGGCGAGCGCTCCAGCTCGGCGAACGGCGCGATGGCCGCGCGGCACTCGCGGGCGGCCGGGTGGTCGACCTCGAGCAGCAGCGTCTTGTCCGACTGGACGATGAGGGGTCCGTCAGTCACGGGGACCTTTCGGCAGGCGGGAGGGGACGGCGGCCACGCAGGGCCTCCGACACGGTAACCACGGGGACCGACACGGCCTTCCCGCTCGGGCCCGCTCCGGGGTCGAGATCGCGCGATCTCACACACGAGGACCGCGAGGACCGTGCGAGATCGCGCGGTCTCGACGGGAGGTGTCAGAGCCAGGCGCGCAGGCGCAGCGGCGGGTCCTCACCGCCGGGACGCCGGGCCAGCACCTGGTTGACCCCCAGCCGCCCGGTCTCGAACGCCAGGGCGCTGACCGCCATGTACAGCCGCCACACCCGCGCCCGGCCCTCGTCACTGGCGGCCACCGCAGCGTCCCAGTGCTTCTCCAGGCGCTCCAACCAGGCCCGCAGGGTGAGCGCGTAGTTCCGGCGCAGCGCCTCGACGTCGAGCACCTCCAGGCCCCCGGCCTCCAGCGCGGCGACGGTGTCACCCAGCCGGAGCAGCTCGCCGTCGGGGAAGACGAACCGGTTGATGAAGGTGCCGCGGCGGGAGCGGGGGTCCCCGGCATTCTGGGCGATGGCGTGGTTGAGCAGCCGGCCGCCGGGACGGAGCAGGTCGCGCAGGGCGGCGACGTACGCCGGCATCCCGGCCGCGCCGACGTGCTCGGCCATGCCGATCGAGCTGATGGCGTCGAACGGGCCGTCGGGGACGTCGCGGTAGTCCTGGACCCGGATCTCCACCCGGTCGGCGAGCCCGGCGGCGGCGACCCGCTCGCGGGCCAGCGCCGCCTGCGCGGTGGAGATGGTCACCCCGACGACGTCGGCCCCGTACCGCTGCGCGGCGTGCAGCGCCAGGCTGCCCCAGCCGCAGCCGACGTCGAGCAGCCGGGTGCCCGGGCGCAGGGCGAGCTTGCGGCAGACCAGGTCGAGCTTGGCCTCCTGCGCGGCGTCCAGGCCGGTGGCGGGGGAGTCCCAGACGGCGCACGAGTAGACCAGCGTCGGGCCGAGGACGAGGCGGTAGAAGTCGTTGCCCACGTCGTAGTGGTGGGCGATCGCGGCGGCGTCCCGGGTCCGGGTGTGCCGGCGCCCGGAGCGGCGCGGCCGTACCTCCTGCGGCGGCCGGGGAGGAGGCGGCCCCAGGGCCCCGAGCCGGGCGGCGGTGCCCAGGAGGCCGGCGCGCTGCCGCGCCGTCGGGGCCTGCGGGCGCTCGGCGGTGGCGGACCACCCGGCCGTCGTCAGGGCCGCCAGGGTGGCGACGACGTCGTCCTCCACGTCGAGCTCCCCGACGACGTAGGCGCGGCCCAGGCCCACCTGGCCCGGCGACCAGACCAGGCGCCGCAGCGCCCGCCGGTCGCGGACGGTGACCACCGGAGCGCCCGGCGGGCCGGCCACGGAGCCGTCCCACGCCCGCAGCCGGACGGGCAGGTCGTCGACACCCAGCACCGTCCCCAGCGCAGTGGCCAGCTGCTCGGCGGTGCTCCCCTCGGTCCCCATGCAGAGGGAGCGTCGCGTCGACGGTTGCGGAGGGCAAGCGGTTCGCGCGTGCGAGACGTCAGGACGACGCGGCCCGCTCCTCGTCCTCCACGAGCGCCACCGAGGTGATCCGGTGGACGGCGAACGTCCGGCTCTCCCCGCGGCGCTCGTCGTAGCCCTGCAGGAAGCCGCCGGCCAGCGACACCGGCTGGACGACCCGCTGGGTGCCGCTGCCCTGGGCGTCGACGTAGCCCAGCCACACCGGCACGCCCTCGCGTACCGCCCGCGAGAGCAGCTCCAGCGTGCCGGCCGTGGTGACCCCGGGGACCTGCCGCACGGCCTCGCCGCGGCGGGCGGCCAGGGCGGCGTCGCCGGCGCGGATCTCCCGCACCGTGGCGGCCACCTCGTCGCCGGTGAGGGGTCGCGGGGCCTGCGGGGCGGGCCCCCCGGGACGGCGGCCCGCGGCGCGCGGCCGGGCCGGCGGGCGGGTGAGGACGGCGCCGCCGGGGGACTCGCCGGCCGGGGCATAGCCCGCTGCGCGCAGCACTGTCAGCACCTCGTCGGCCCCCAGCCCGCTGACCAGCACCCCGGGCGCGAGGCGGCGCAGCTCCGCGGGAGCCGTGCGCCGGTCGTTGAGCACCTGGGAGAGCAGCCCGTGGTCGTCCGAGCGCACGTAGCTCTCGATCGCACCCACCCGCAGCCGGCCGTGCTGGCGGGCGACGTCGTCCACCAGGTAGTCGAGGGCCTGCGGCACCGGCGTCCGGGAGGCGCGGGCGAAGAACTCGTGCAGGTCGGTGGCCGACCAGCCGGAGTCGAGGGCGCGGCGCACGCTGGCCTCCGACACCCGGAACACCGTCGCCCCGCCCGAGGACTCGACGTCGGCGACGACGGCGAGGGTGTCGGCGAGCTCGGCCACCAGCGGGCCGGGCGCCACCAGCGACAGGTCGGGCTGGGCCAGCACGTGGTCGACCGGGTCGGGCAGCAGCCCGCGCATGCCCGTCGCCGCGCCGTCCTCACCGGTGGCCAGCAGCCCGCGCCCGCCGCTGGACAGCACCCCGCCGACGACGACGCCCAGCCGCGCGGTCTCGGCCAGCAGGTCGGGCACGGGGGCCAGCCGGTCGGCCCGCCGCGGGGTGCGCCAGCGCAGCAGTGTCACCAGGTCGTCGGCGGCCACGCCCCGGCCGGGCGGGTACTCGGCCAGCGCGCCGAGCACCGAGCGGCGGATCGCCGGGGCGGTGTGCCGCACCAGGTCGGGGGAGAGGGCGTTGGCCGCCTTGCCCGAGACGTCGCGCTGGCCGGCGAGGGAGGGCAGCCGGACGGCGGCCAGCCAGCCGGCGGCCAGCGTCGCCCACCGGTCGGGCAGCTCCTGTTCCCGCCACAGGTCGAAGGCCCGGGTCGGCAGCCACTCGTCGCGGTGCGGGCCGCCGACGTCGAGCAGGCCGGCCGCGTACGCCAGCTCCAGCAGCCAGCCGGCCTCGGGCTCCGGCAGGTGCAGGGCGCGGGCCAGCCGCTTCTGGTCGCGGACGCCGACGCCCCCGCTGCGCAGCAGGCCGGCCGGCTCCTCCTCGAGCAGGGTCAGCAGCTCGCCCACCCGCCCGATCGCCTCCATCGCGGCACCGGCGGCCTGCCGGTCGACGACGGCCGGGTCGCGCTCGACGACGGCGGGCTCCGGGCGCACCCGCGGCGGGCCGTAGGGCAGGCTCCCGCGCAGCTGCAGCCCGATCTCGCGGGGCAGCTCGACGTTGAGGGCGTCGATGCGTGCCAGCAGCCCGCGCTGCAGCAGCCGCCGGGCGGGGGAGGTGGCGCCGCCGTCGGTGTCGGGGAGGTGGCCCACCGGGCGGTCGCCGGCCAGCCGCTCCAGCACGTCGCGCTCCTCGGCCGGCAGCTCGGCCAGCGCCTTCGGCAGGTCGGCCGGCAGCGTCAGCCGCACCTCGCCCGCCCGCCGTCCCAGGCCGGCCGGGTACCGGACGGCGCGGCGCACCGGCTCGGGGGCGTGCAGGACGTCGTCCCCCCACAGCAGTGCCCCCGTGGTGAGCCGGTCCACGGCAGCCTGGAGCACGTCGTCGGGCACCGCGGGCAGCGCGGCGGGCAGGTCGGCGGCGTCGACCCCGTCGGTGTCAGCAAGCAGCACCACGTCGAGCACCTGCAGCGTGGCGGCGTCCAGCTCGTCGAGAGCGCGGTCGACCGACACGGGCACGGCCAGCCGGCTGGCGAGGGCCACGACGTCGGACGGCGCGGGGCGGGCCACGTCGGGCCGGGTGGCCAGCAGCGCGGCCAGCTGCTCGTCACTGCGGGTGCGCAGCCAGGAGGCGAGCGTCGCGGGGGCGGGCGGGGACATCCGGTCCACGTTACGTCGCCGTGCCCGCCGACGCCCCTGCCAGCATGGGAGCGTGATCCCGGCCGCCGACGACCCCCAGACCCGCACCGCGCTGACCGGCTACCAGGCCGGGGCGCTGCGCTGGCTGGTCGGCGGGCTGATCGCCGTCGTCCTCGGGGTGCTGCTCGGCGCCGCCGCGGTCACCATCGCCCGGGACTGGGGGCAGCCGGTGCCGCTGGCCGGCCTCGTCGTCCTCGCGCTGGTCATGGTGGGCTCGGTGGCGGCCACCGCCGGGGCCGGCGCGCTGGCCCGGCACCACCGCTGGCAGCGGGCGCTGCAGACGGTGCCCTGGCAGACCGGCGTGCTGCGCATCGCGGGGCCCGCGGTGCTGTCCTTCGAACCCGAGGGCTACGACGAGCTCGACCCCCTGGCCGAGCCGGTGCGGTTGCGGCTGACCAGCACCGCGGTGTGGCGCACCCGCGCGGTCCAGCAGCTGCACGACGCGGTGGTGCGCGCCGCCCCCGTCGGGCCGCGCGAGTGGGTGCTCACCGCGGGCGGCCTGCCCACGCTCTACGGCGCCCGGGCCGTGCGTCGCCACTGACCCGCGCAGGGGCTGACTCGCGTGCGTCCGGGGTACTGCTTCCGCCAAGATGCACGACGGACGCGGGCACCGGGCGGTGCACCGCGGGACACAGGACGACGGAGGGCACGGCACATGGCCAAGCGGAACCCCAAGCACGACCACCTGGTGGAGCCCACCTGGGGCCAGTCGGACGACGGCGGCCCTCCGCTGACGGAGTTCACCGCGGAGTCGGCCGGCCCGCTGTCGCCCTTCGGTGAGGACCACGACTTCCCGCTGCCGCCGAGCCGCCTCCGGTACGCGCACCCGACCGACAAGCCCAACCGCGCCGGCGTCCAGGCGGGCGAGTAGCCATGACCGCGCAGACGACGCCCGAGCGAGCATCGCTGCGTGCTGGGGGCACCTCCCGCTTGCGGGGGACAGCGACCGAGGAGCGGAACGAGGGCGGAGTCGAGCGATGAGCCCGACGCCCGCGCTGCCGTCCTACAGCAGTGGCATCTCGACCGTGCCCCTCCTCGGGGACACGATCGGGGCCGACCTCGATCGGACGGCGGCGCGGGTGGGCGACCACGAGGCGCTCGTCGAGTGCGCCACCGGTCGCCGCTTCTCCTATCCGGAGTTCGTCGCCGAGGTCGACGCCGTGGCCCTGGGGCTGGACGCCCGGGGGGTCGTCAAGGGCGACCGGGTCGGCATCTGGGCGCCGAACTGCGCCGAGTGGGCCTTCGTGCAGTACGCGACGGCGAAGCTCGGCGCGATCCTGGTCAACATCAACCCCGCCTACCGCACGCACGAGCTGGCCTACGTGCTGGAGCAGGCCGGCATCTCGCTGCTGGTGAGCGCCCCTGCGTTCAAGACCAGCAACTACCGCGCAATGGTCGAGGAGGTCCGCGACCGCTGCCCCGACCTGCGCGAGGTCGTCTTCCTCGGCTCCCCGGAGTGGGAGCAGCTCGTGGCCACCGGCCGGGCCGGCGACCGCGGCCTGCTGGCCGAGCGGGAGACCCAGCTGTCGGCCGACGACCCGATCAACATCCAGTACACCTCGGGCACGACCGGCTTCCCCAAGGGCGCCACCCTCACCCACCACAACCTGCTCAACAACGGGTTCTTCGTCGGTGAAAGCTGCGGCTACACCGAGGCCGACCGGATCTGCATCCCGGTGCCCTACTACCACTGCTTCGGTATGGGGATGGGCAACCTCGCGGCCACCTCGCACGGCGCGACGATGGTGATCCCCGCACCCGGCTTCGATCCGGCCGCGACGCTCCGCGCGGTGCAGGAGGAGCGCTGCACCTCGCTGTACGGCGTCCCGACGATGTTCATCGCCGAGCTGGCGCTGCCCGACTTCGCCTCCTACGACCTCTCCAGCCTGCGCACCGGCATCATGGCCGGCTCGCCGTGCCCGGTGGAGGTGATGAAGCGGGTGGTCTCGGAGATGGGAATGGCCGAGGTGACCATCTGCTACGGGATGACCGAGACCTCACCGGTCTCCACCCAGACCGGTGCCGACGACGACCTGGACCGGCGCACCTCGACCGTCGGGCGGGTGCACCCGCACCTGGAGGTCAAGGTCATCGACCCCGAGACCGGGCTGACCGTGCCGCGCGGGACGCCGGGGGAGTTCTGCACCCGCGGCTACTCGGTGATGCTGGGCTATTGGGAGGAGCCGGAGAAGACCGCCGAGGTCATCGACGCCGCCCGCTGGATGCACACCGGCGACCTCGCGGTCATGGACACCGAGGGCTACCTCAACATCGTCGGCCGGATCAAGGACATGGTCATCCGCGGCGGGGAGAACGTGTACCCGCGCGAGGTCGAGGAGTTCCTCTACACCCACCCCGACGTCGTCGACGCCCAGGTCATCGGGGTGCCCGACGAACGCTTCGGCGAGGAACTCATGGCCTGGGTGCGGCTGCGCGAGGGCGCCGAGCTGCTCACGCCCGAGGCGCTGCGCGAGTTCTGCGCCGGCAAGCTCGCCCACTACAAGATCCCGCGCTACGTGAAGATCGTCGACGGCTTCCCCATGACGGTCACCGGCAAGGTGCGCAAGGTCGAGATGCGCGAGGTGTCGGTCCGGGAACTCGGTCTCGAGGCGGCCGACGCCGTCCGCAACGCGTGAAGGCAGAAGGACCCCGTCCTCCCCACTCTTCGCACGCTCAGGGCGAGACCCGGGACGGGCCCAGCGGTGCCCTGGACGGGGCCTCACTCAGGCGGGGGCGCAGGGCACCACGAGGGCTCGGTGGTCCGACAGGGACAGCCGCAGCGCCTCGGCCGGGCCGCTCGCGGCGATGGGCCCCCGGGCCAGCACGTGGTCCAGCTGCCGGGTCGGCTCGTCCAGCGGGAAGGTCGGCGTCGTGGCCGGCGCGAGAGGCTGCAGCCCGCTGACCCGCACCGCCTGGCCGGCCTGCATGTTGAGGTCGCCCATGAGGACCAGCGGCTCTCGGGTGCCGGTCAGCGAGCGGACCAGCGTCGACAGCTGCAGCGCGCCCCACCCCGGCACGAACGACAGATGCGTGTTGCAGACGGTGAACTGCCCCGAGGGCCCCTCCAGGACGGCGGCGACGGCGACCCGTGGCTCGTCGCCGACCAGCTTCGGGCGCGGGGCGCCGCGGAACCAGACCGGCACCCGGCTGCGCAGCGCGGGTAGCCGCACCACCCGCCACGAGACCACCGGGTAGCGCGACAGCAACGCGATGCCGTAGCTGGCCGACCCCGGCTGCTCGTCGCCGGTGGCCGCCATCCAGGTGCCGCCCGGCGTGCCCGAGAGGGCCGCGACGAACTGGGAGTCCACCGCCCCCATCGCCTCGGCGGCGACGGCGGTGAGGTCGGCGTTCATCGACCGCGGCTGGTCCCGGTCCACCTCCTGCAGCCCCAGGACGTCGGCGTCCAGGGTCTTCACGGCGGCGGCCAGGCGCTCGACGTCGACCCGGTCGTCGACCGGCGACCGCCCGTGGAGGATGTTGAAGGTCGCGATCCGCACGAGGGTTCCTGTGCCCCGCGCGCCGCCGTCCACACCGCCGTGTTCCGGAGGGCGCCCCCCGGGTAGCAGGCTGGGCGTGCAGCCCTCGGACCGCGAAGAGATCCGTGACCTCCTCAAGCGCGTCGCCGTCGCGCTCAAACAGGGCGACGTCCCCTTCGCGCTGTGCGGCGGCTACGCCGCCTGGGTCCGCGGGGCGCCCGAGCCCGACCACGACGCGGACTTCCTGGTGCCGGCGGCGGAGGCCGAGCGGGCGGCCAAGGTGCTGGCCGAGGCGGGACTGGAGGTCGTCGACCCGGCCGAGGACTGGCTGACCAAGGTCGTCCAGGGCAACTCGTTCGTCGACGTCCTGTGGCGCACCTGCGGCATCCCGGTGGAGCAGGACCTCATCGACCGGGCCGAGGACATGCCGGTGCTCTCGGTGCACATGCCGGTGCTCGAGGCCACCGACATCGTCGTCACCAAGCTCATGGCGCTCGACGAGCACTACTGCGACTACGGACGGCTGCTGCCGGTGGCCCGGGCGCTGCGCGAGCAGGTCGACTGGGACCGGGTGCGGCGCGAGGTGGCCGACAACGACTTCGCCGCGGTCTTCCTCGTGCTGCTCGACCGACTCGGCATCGTCGAGCAGCCGGTCAGCGGGGGCTGAGCACCGCCACGAGGGCGGCGCCGGCCACGGCGACGACGACGGCGGTGACCACCAGCGCCAGCCGCGGCACGGCCACCCCGGTCCCGCGAGCGAGCGCCCGCTCCACCGCCCGGACCCGCACCGGTGCCAGGCCGCCCAGCACGCCGAGGCCCAGCAGTGCCACCCCGCCGGCCACGGCCAGCCGCACCGGTGCACCGTCGGTCACCGCCGCGCGGGCCAGCAGGCCGGCGAGGGCGAGCACGCCGAGGCCGGTGCGCTGCCAGGAGAGGACGGTGCGCTCGGGCTGGGTCTCCTGTCCGCTCGGTGTCATCGGTTCGCTCGCGCGGGCGCTCCGCTCCTCGCTCGTTCCTCGCTGCGATGCTCACGCCCCTGTCCGCTCGGCGTCGTCGGTTCGCTCCCGCGGGGCGCTCCGCTCCTCGCTCGTTCCTCGCTGCGATGCTCACGCCCCTGTCCGCTCACGGGCGCAGCACCTCGACCCCGACGAGGACGGCCACGACGACGAGGACGGCGGCCACCGCGGTCACCAGGGCCGGCAGCACGCGCCCCGGCGGCAGCGGCCGGTCGGCGACGATCGCCCGCTCGTTGCGCCGCCAGCGCACGTACCCGCCGACGGCCGCGCCCAGCCCGGTCAGCACCAGCGCGACCGCCACCGCGGCGCTGCCCCACGGGACGCCGAGCTCGGGTGCGAACTCCGCGACCGCGACGCCGCCGGCGACGAGCGCCAGCCCGGTGCGCAGCCAGGCCAGCAGCGTGCGCTCGTTGGCCAGCGTGAACCGGTAGTCGGGGTGGTCGGCAGGCGGCACCGGGCCAGGCTAGGTCGGGCCGGGGAGGCGGGCGGCGCAATACCGGTGGGACGACGCCGCTCGGCGACTAACCTGGGATCAGCGGCCGTCCGTGCCGCCCGTCCTCCCGGCCCGGTGCCGGGGCCGCCCGCGATCGACGACTGAGGGATCAACGTGCCCACCGGCAGAGTCAAGTGGTTCAACCCGGAGAAGGGGTTCGGCTTCCTCTCGCGTGAGGACGGCCCGGACGTCTTCGTGCACAAGGACGCCCTCCCGTCCGGCACCAGCGAGCTCAAGCCCGGTCAGCGGGTGGAGTTCGGCATCGTCGCCGGCCGCCGTGGCGACCAGGCCCTGCAGGTCCGGGTGCTCGACCCGCTGCCCTCGGTGACCGCGGCGCACGCGGAGCGGTCCCGCAAGAAGCCCGACGAGCTCGTCCCGATCATCGAGGACCTCATCAAGCTGCTCGACGACGTCTCCAACGGGCTGCGCCGCGGCCGGCACCCCGACCGGCCGGAGGCCCGCAAGGTCGCCTCCGTGCTGCGCGCGGTCGCCACCGACCTGGAGCACTAGAAGGACCCCCTCGCAGGGCCCGCCACTCGCAGGCTCGCGGCGGGGGGCAGGGAGGCCCTCTCTCAGCCCTGGGGTGCGGGCGTCGTCGGCTCCGTCGCCGTCCCGCCCTGGGCCCCGCCGGCGCGCAGGAAACCGATCGGCCAGGCCCCGCTGAAGCCCTCGCAGTCCCCGCCGGCGTCCTCGACGACGACCAGGTAGAAGGCCGGCGGGACGACGTCGTTGGTGTTGACCTCGAACACGGCCTCGCCGGTGTCGACCGGCACCTCGCCGAGCAGTCCCTCGAGCTGCTCGTCGAACACCTGCACGCTCCAGCCGCGCTCGGCCACCGGGTCGGGCACGGTGAGCCGGACGGTGGTGTCGGGGGAGACCTCGATGATCGGCGGGGTGCTGGCGTAGCGCTGCCCCTCGCCGTCCACGCAGTACTGGGTGGGAGCGGCCTCGACGCGCTGCGGTCCGGCCTCGACGACGACGTCCTGCGGGCCCGACGGCTGGGAGCCGCAGCCGGCCAGCAGCAGGACGACGGACGGGAGCGCCACCCGCCTCACGACAGCCGCCCCAGCGGGTCGGTGAGGGCGTCCGCGGCGGGCATCGGCGCGGTCGGGGCCGGGGTGCGGCGGCGCGGACCCCAGAGCACCAGCCCGACGGCGAGCACGAGCAGGCCCGCGGCGACGGTGAAGCCCAGCCAGCCGGTCGGTGGGAGGGCGATGCCCAGCGCGCCGCCGACGACCCAGGACAGCTGGAGCATCGTCTCCGAGCGGGCGAACGCCGAGGCCCGCAGGCCCTCGGGCACCTCGCGCTGGATGATCGCGTCGAGGGCGACCTTGCCCAGCGCGTTGGCGACGGCGGCCACGCCGGCGACGACGGCGGCCGTCGCGAGGCTGTAGAAGACCGCCGCGACGACGGTGATCGCCGCCGCGGTGCCCGCCGACCACAGCACCACCCGGTCCGGGTCGACCCGGTGCAGCCGGGAGCCGACGGCGGTGCCCAGCACGCTGCCCACGCCGGCCGCCCCGGCGACCGCGCCGAGCGCCAGCGTGCCCTGCCAGCCGCCCTCGACCGTCGCCTGCACCAGGAAGGCGGAGAAGATCGTCAGGAAGCCGCCGAGTCCGCGCAGCGCCGCGTTGGCCCGCAGCGCGACGACCACCCGGGGGCTGACCGGCCGGCGGCGCCGCCCCGTGTCCACCGGCTGGGGCGCGGTCGAGAACACGTCGGCGGGCAGCTCACCGGTGGGGACGTCGACGTGCCGGGGCAGCCGCAGCGCGAGCACCGCACCGCAGGCGAACACCGCGGCGGTGGCCCAGAGCAGCCACTCGAAGCCCAGCGTCCAGGCCAGGCCGGCGCCGATGCCGCCGAAGACGCCGGCGGTGACCAGGCCGAACACCGACGTGCGGGCGTTGGCCGAGGTCAGCGACATCGCGCGGGGCAGCACCCGCGGGACCACCGCCGCCCGCAGCACGTTGTGCGCCTTGGACAGCACCAGCACTCCGAGCGCGGCGGGATAGAGCCAGAGGTCGTCGAAGTGGGCGGCCATGACCAGCGCCAGCGCGGCCCGGCCCAGCTGACTGACGGCCAGCGCCCAGCGGCGGCCGCGCTGCAGCCGGTCGAGCAGCGGCCCGATCACCGGGGCGACGACCGCGAACGGCGCCATCGTCACCAGCAGGTAGAGCGCCACGTTGCTGCGCTGTGCGTCGGTCGTGGCGGCGAAGAAGAGGGTGCCGGCCAGCGAGACGGCGATCATCGCGTCGCCGGCCATGTGCAGCGCGTTGACCCACAGCAGCTTCGCCAGGCCGCTGTCCGCGGCGCCGTCCGCCCGGCTGGCCGTCTGCACCCGGCGGACGGCGGCCCCGGTCAGCTCCCGGGTCCGCGCGGCCGCCACCCGGGTGACGGTGAGCTTCCGCGGCGGCGGTGGCGGT
>DATIMX010000415.1:0-2053 GCA_035474935.1 Geodermatophilus sp.
GCTGGTCGCCAGCGACTACGACGGCGTCCTCGCGCCCCTGGTGGACGACCCCTCGGCCGCCGTGCCCCTGCTGGGGGTCGCCGCGGCGCTGCAGCGGCTCGCCGCCCATGACGGCGTCACGGTGGCGCTGGTCAGCGGCCGGGGCGTGGCCGACCTGCGGGCGGTGAGCGGCTTCGAGGGCCCCTACCGCTGGATCGGCAGCCACGGGGCCGAGTACGACGGCCCGCTGACCGGCGAGCTCGCGGCCCGCCGCGACGCGCTCGCGGAGCGGCTGGCCCCGCTCGTCGCTGCGGTGCCGGGCGCCCGGCTGGAGGTCAAGCCGGCCAGCGTGGCGGTGCACGTGCGGCAGGTGACCGACCGCGGCGCGGCGGCCGCGCTGCTGGAGCGGGCCCACGCCGCGGCTGATCCGTCACTGACGCTGAAGCCGGGGAAGGAGGTGCTCGAGCTCGCGGTCACCGACGCCGACAAGGGCACCGCGCTGCTGCGGCTCCGCGACGACCTCGGTGCCGTCGCGACGGTCTACCTCGGCGACGACCGCACCGACGAGGACGCCTTCCGCGCCCTCTCCCCCGGCGACCTCACCGTCAAGGTCGGCGAGGGCGAGACCGCGGCCCGCTACCGGGTCGCCGACCCGGCCGCCGTCGTCCACCTGCTCGAGACGCTCGCCGACGCCCTGGACTGACGACCATCCCGGCGCCCGGGAATGGCGCCGGGATGTCGACAAAACGGTCCGCGGAATGCGGTCGCCGACATTTCTCGGGCGGAGTCGCGCGACACGCTCGGAGATGGAGTGGACGCGACGAGGGAACGGCTCACCATTTCCACCGCACACACCTCGTCGTGCCATCCGGCCCTCAGGAGCACCCATGTCCGACCGCACTTCCTCCCCCTCCGGGCGCTCCGGAGGCTGGTTCGCCGACCGCCCGATCGGCGTGAAGATCGGGGCAGCCGTCGCGGTGCTCGCAGTGGTCGCGGTCGCGATGACCGTCCTCGCGGTCCTGCGCATCGGGTCGCTCAACGCCGCCGCGGCCCGGATCAACGACAACGTCGTCACGCTGTCCGACCTGGCCGAGATCCAGCGCTCCTACCAGGGCGACCGCGCCCGGTACACGCAGTACGGCCTGGCCGACCCCCAGACCCGGGCCACCCTGCGCACCGAGCTCGCCGAGCGACGGCAGACCCTGGAGGGCCAGCTCGACGCCTACGCCGAGGTGGCGGTCAACAAGGAGGCCTTCGCGACCTTCCGGACTCATCTGGACGACTACTACGCGATCGCCGGCGGGCAGCTGGTCCCCGCGGCCGACGCCGGCAACCTGGTCGCCGCCGGGCAGATCCTCAGCGGTCCCCTGCAGCAGGCCACCGACGTCATCATGGACGAGTACTCGGCCATGCAGGAGCGCCGCGTGGCCGCTGGGCAGACCGACACCGACGACGCCCAGCAGATCGCCGACACCGCCGTCCTGACCCTGTGGCTGTCGCTCGCCGCCGGCATCACCGTCGCCGGTGGGCTGACCGTGTTCGTCGTCCGGCGGATCACCCGGACGGTGCGGTCGGTACAGACGTCGGTCGAGGCCCTCGCGGCCGGTGATCTGACGGTGGCGCCCGAGGTGCGGGGTCAGGACGAGCTGGGCCGGATGGCTGCCGCGCTGGGCGTGGCCCAGGAGAGCCTGCGCGCCGTGCTGTCGTCCGTGGCCTCGTCGGCCGACGCGGTGGCCGCGTCCTCGGAGGAGCTGTCGGCGTCCTCGGCGCAGATCTCCGCCTCGGCCGAGGAGACCTCCGCGCAGTCGGGCGTGGTCGCCGGCGCGGCGGAGGAGGTGTCGCGCAACGTGCAGACCGTGGCCGCCGGCGCGGAGCAGATGGGTGCGTCGATCCGGGAGATCGCCACGAACGCCGCGGAGGCGTCGGATGTGGCCGCGCGGGCGGTCACGGCCGCGGAGACCACCACCGCCACGGTGGCCAAGCTGGGCGAGTCCTCGGCGGAGATCGGCGACGTCATCAAGCTGATCAACTCCATCGCCGAGCAGACCAACCTGCTCGCCCTCAACGCCACCAT
>DATIMX010000416.1:0-6274 GCA_035474935.1 Geodermatophilus sp.
CCTGCTCGTCGTCCGCCGCGGGCGGCCGCCGCACGCCGGGCTGTGGTCGATCCCGGGCGGCCGGGTGGAGCCGGGCGAGGACGACGCGGCCGCCGTCGTCCGGGAGCTGGCCGAGGAGACCGGGCTCGCGGTCCGGGTCGGCGAGCTGCTGGGCGTGGTCGAGCTCGGCGCGGGGATCGTCGTCCACGACTACCGGTGCAAGGTGGTCGGCGGCACGCTCGCCGCCGGGGACGACGCCGCGGACGCCGCGTGGGTGACCGCGGCGGAGCTGCTGGCGCTGCCGACCACGCCGCTCCTGTGGCCGCTCCTGGCCGAGTGGGGCGCGCTGCCCGCGTAGCGCCCGGCCGGTCGCGCCGTCCGGCTCAGACCTTCGCCGGCGCCTGCGCGGGCACCGGGCGGCCGGGCTGCTCGCCGCCGCGGGCGTCGAGGTACGACTGCTTCGGCACCATCACCTTCCGGCGGAAGACGCAGACCACCGTGCCGTCCTGCTTGTAGCCGATCGTCTCGACGTGGACGACGCCGCGGTCGTCCTTCGACGTCGACTCCCACTTGTCGAGCACCGTCGTCTCGCCGTAGATCGTGTCGCCGTGGAACGTCGGCGCCACGTGCCGCAGCGACTCGATCTCGAGGTTGGCGATCGCCTTGCCGGAGACGTCGGGCACCGACATCCCCAGCAGCAACGAGTAGACGTAGTTGCCGACCACGACGTTGCGCTTGAACTCCGTGGACTCCTGCGCGTAGTTGGCGTCGAGATGCAGCGGGTGGTGGTTCATGGTGATGAGGCAGAACAGGTGGTCGTCGTACTCGGTCACGGTCTTGCCCGGCCAGTGCTTGTAGACCGCACCGACCTCGAACTCCTCGTAGTACCGACCGAACTGCACGTGCTGCCTCCGCGGTGTCGATGCTGACATCGGGGCACCGGGCCGGTCGCCGGGCACGGGCCCACCACGTCCGGCGGGCCAGCTGCCCACCACGCGTCGGTGACCCATCTGGACGGCCGCCGATCCTACGATGCGCCCGTGGTACCGGCTCCCCCCGTTCCGGACCCCGGGGAGCCCGGTGTCCTGACGCTCTCGCCCACCGGCCGCCGGGTCCGGCTCGCCGCCACCGCCGTCGTGCTCGCGCTGCTGCTCGGCGGCACGCTGTGGGGCAACGACTCCGAGTTTCCGTTCGGCCCGTTCCGGATGTACTCGACCCGCGCCGCCCCCGACCGCCCGGTGGTCTCCACCAGCGTGGTGGGCGTGACCGCCGACGGCGACGAGGTGCGGCTCTCCGGCGGCGAGGTGGGCCTGCGCCGGGCCGAGTTCGAGGGGCAGCTGTCCCGCCTCGTCGAGGAGCCGCAGCTGCTGGGTCTGCTCGCCGAGTCCTACGCCGACCGCCACCCCGCAGCCGAGCCGCTCGTGGCGGTGCAGGTGGTGCAGCGGCGGCACGCGCTCGACGGCGGCCGGCGCACCGGCGAGGTCACCGAGAGCGTGCTCGTCGACCACGCCGTCGCGACCGACCAGGAGGGGACCCCGTGAGCACGACCGCCTCCCCCGGTGCCGGCGCGACCGCCGCTGCGCCGTCACCCACGGGGCACCGCAGGTGGTCGGACTGGTGGTTCCGGCCCGTCCCGCTGGCGAGGGTCGCCGTGTTCCGGACCATCGCCTACCTGTTCGTGCCGGTCGACGTCTTCCTGACCACGGCCTGGGTGCGGGCGCACGCCGACGTCCCCACCGAGTGGTACGCGCCGCTGACCATCGGCCGGCTGCTGCCCCTGCCGACGCCCACCCCGGCGGTCGTGTTCGTCGTGCAGTGGGCCCTCGTCGGGACCGCCCTGGTGGCGGCGACCGGCCGAGCGCCCCGCCTGCTGGGCACCGCGGTGTTCCTCCTCTATTTCGAGTGGATGGTCATCGCGATGAGCTACGGGAAGGTGGACCACGACCGGATCGCCTACCTCGTCGCGCTGGCGGTGCTGCCCACCATCGGGCGCGTGCGGTGGCGCGACAAGCGCTCCTCGGAAGCGGCCGGCTGGGCCATGGCGGCGGTCTTCGTCGCCGTCATGCTCACCTACTTCCTGGCCGCCTGGGCCAAGATGCGCTTCGGCGGCTGGGACTGGGCCACCGGCTCCACGCTGGCCCGGGCCATGGTGCGACGCGGCACCGTGCTGTCGGACTGGACCCTCGAGACGCCCGGGCTGTTGGTGGCCGCCCAGTGGGCGATGCTCGCGCTGGAGTTCGCCGCACCGCTCATGCTGCTCGTCTGGTCGGCCCGCGCACGGGTCGCGCTGGTGGTCTTCCTGCTCGGCTTCCACCTGGCCGTCTACGCCAGCGTGGCGATCATCTTCCTGCCGCACTGCGTCGCGATCCTGTCGCTCCTGCCGTGGGAACGGCTGCCCGACGCCACCCGCCGGCTGCGCGCCCGGACCGGCGGCGGGCGCCCGGCCGAGGTCTCCCCGGCCGGGGCCACACTCCCGGACTGAGCCGGCACGCGGGCTGTGCCGGCTACGGGCCCGGTCAGATCAGCGCACCGATGCGGGCCGCCATGTCCGCCTCGTGCTGCTGGTAGGACGCCGCCACGCTGCTGAGCAGACCGCCCATGCCGGTGAGCGCGTCGCTGACCCCTTGGGCGCTGAGCCGCCACTGCTCGTAGAGCTCGGTGAACCGGGCGGCGGCCTGGCTGTCGGTCCACCCCTCGAGCACCGAGGCGTCCACGCTGCTCGACAGGGTGGTGTGCCGGGCGGTGGTCTCGGCTGCCTCGGCGCGGCACTGCCCGGCCAATGACTCCAGGGTGGCGATCTCGACCTTCACGTGTCCTCCTCGTGGTCCGGGTCCCTCCCGGTCGGTGCGGACGTTAGGTGCCCGACCCCTCCTGCCCACGCCCGTCGTCCACAGCCCCACCCGCCGTCCACAGATCCGGAGGCGGACCCCGGGCGGCGGAGCGCTGGAGCCAGGGTCGGGACGTGCCCGCCCGCTCCCCCGCCACCCGCTGCTGGACCCTCGTCACGTCCAGCGGCGCCCTCGACGTGGCGATCTCCGCCCGCGACGACGAGCGGCTGGGCGCGGTCCTGCCCCGGCTGGCCGCCGCACTGCGCCTGCCGTCCGCAGAACTCTGGTCCGGCAGCACCCGGCTGGCTCCCGAGCTCCCGCTCACCGACCCTGCGTTGCTGCACGGGGCACTGCTGGGCCTCGGCCGGCCCGGGCCACGCCCGGGCGCCGCGGCGGGGTCCAGCGCGCTGGAGCTGCACGTGGTGGGCGGCCCGGACGCCGGGACGGCGCTGCCGCTGGACCGCGGCCGGCACGTCGTCGGCCGCGGTAGCGACGCCACCGTCCGGCTGACCGACCCCGATGTCTCCCGCCGGCACGTGCTCGTCGAGGTCGGCGCCGGGAACCTCACCGTCCGCGACCTCGGCTCCAGCAACGGCAGCTGGCTGGACAGCGCGCCCCTCGACGGGCAGCCGCAGCCGTGGCCGTCCGCGGCAGTGCTCCGGCTGGGGTCGAGCACGCTGCGGACGACGGGACCGGGCAGCGCTCGCGCCGCCGTCCGGCCTGGAGGTGGTGGACGGCTGCAGCTGCGTCCGCACCCGCGTCTGCACCAGCCGCGCGAGGACGTCGAGATCGCACTCCCGGTCGCGCCCACCCCCACACCACCTCGGCGGCTGGCGTGGGTGGCCGTGGCCCTCCCGGCGGTCGGTGGCGTGGCCCTCGCCTGGGCGCTCGACTCTCCGCACTTCCTCTTCTTCGCCTTGCTCAGTCCGGTGGTGGCGGTGGGCACGTGGCTCTCCGACCGGTGGTCGGGCCGGCGCACGACGCGACGTGCCCGGGCAGCCCACGCCGCGGAGCTCGCCGAGGCGGAGGACCGGCTGGCGGCCGCCCTCCGCGCCGACGAACGCGCAGCCGAGGCCGCCTCCCCGGACCTGGCCGCCCTGGCCACCGCGGCCCGCCGCCGGTCCACCGACCTCTGGCAGCGACGTCGGGGGGACGCCGACGCGCTGGCCGTGCGGATCGGTACTGGCCCCGGGGAGTCCCGCGTGGTGCGGGTGGACTCCGACGGCTCCCGTGGCCGGGAGCGGTCGGGCCGGCTGCCCGTCGTCGTCGAGCTGGCCGCCACCGGCGGGCTTGGCGTCGCCGGTCCGCGCGAGCCGGCGGTGGGCGTCCTCGCCGGCGTCCTGGGTCAGCTCGCGGCGCTGCACGCGCCCGGCGAGGTGGAACTGGCCCTGCTCACCACACCCGACCGCCTGGCCGACTGGGCCTGGCTGCGGTGGCTGCCCCACCTCGCCGCGGGGTCGGTGCACGTCCGCACCGCTCCCCCGGCCGACGACCCCGACGAGGAGACCCTCCGGTGGCTCACCGCCCTCGTCTCCCGGCGGGCGAGCGGAGAGGAAGGTGCCCCCGGCTGGGTCGCCGTGCTGGTCGACCGGCCGGTCGGCCCCCGGGTGCTGGCCGCGCTGCGCAGCGCGCACGACGTCCGGGTCGTCGTCCTCGGCTGCGGCTCCTCGGCAGCGGACCTCCCCGGGCTCGGGGACGCCGTCCTGCTGCTCGGCGGCGAGACCGGCGAGCGGGCGACCCTGCTCCGGTCCGGTGCAGGCGAGCAGCCGGTGGCGGTCGTCGACCGGCTGCCGCGGCGGGTCGCCGCACAGTTGGCGCGCGACCTGGCCGTGCTCGCGCCCGCCGCCTCCGGCGCACCCCTCCCTCGGCAGGTCCGGCTGCTCGACCTGGCGGCCGCCGCGGTCGGCGGCTGGTCCCGGGCGCGCGACTCGCTGGTCGCGACGCTGGGCCGCACCGCGACCGGGGACCTGTCGGTCGACCTGTGCCGGCACGGGCCGCACGCACTGGTGGCCGGGACCACGGGTTCGGGAAAGTCCGAGCTGCTGCAGACGCTGATCGCCGGGCTGGCCCTGACCCACCCGCCGGACCGGTGCTCGTTCCTCCTGGTCGACTACAAGGGAGGGGCGGCGTTCGCCGAGGCGGCGAGCCTGCCGCACACCGTCGGCCTGGTCACCGACCTCGACGGCCAGAGCACCGCCCGCGCTCTGCGGTCGCTCGGCGCCGAGCTCGCTCGCCGCGAGGCGGTCCTGGCGGCCCATTCCGTCTCGGACATCGCCGCCCTCCCGGAGGAGGTCGAGCTCGCCCGGCTGGTCATCGTCGTCGACGAGTTCGCCACCCTGGCCGAGGAACTGCCCTCGTTCGTCCCCGGCCTGGTGTCCATCGCCCAGCGCGGACGGTCCCTGGGGGTGCACCTCGTCCTGGCCACGCAGCGGCCCGGCGGGGTGGTGTCGCCGGAGATCCGCGCCAACTGCACCCTGCGCCTCTGCCTGCGGACGACCGACGAAGCCGATTCGCGCGACGTGCTCGGCACCCCCGAGGCCGCCTACCTGCCCGTCGATCTCCCCGGTCGCGCCTACCTCCGGTTCGGCAGCGGAGTTCCCACCGCGCTGCAGGTGGCGCGGGTGGCCTCGTCCGCCGGCCCGGCCTCCGACCGGGACCCGGAGGTCCGACGGTGGGCCTGGCCGCACCGCGCCGTGGCCCCCACGGCGCCCGCCGTCCCGGGTCTGGAGACGGACCTGACCCGCCTGTGCCGGTCACTGCTCCAGCGGACCTCGGCCGACGGCGTGCAGCTGCCCCACCGGCCGTGGCGACCCCCGCTCGCGGAGCGCCTCCCGGCGGAGAGCCTGGAGGACCTGGCCGACAGGATTGGCCAGAGCCTTCCCGGCCGGCCGCGGGACGCGCGGCTCCGGATCGGGCTGGTCGACCGGCCGGACGACCAGACACAGCAGCCACTCGAGCTCGACCTCGCCGCCGGCGGCGCATGGCTGGCGGTCGGCGGCCCGCGCAGCGGGCGCTCCACGCTGCTGCGCACCGTGCTGGCTGAGAGCGTGCGCCGGTTGGGCCCGGCCGACCTCCACGTCCACGTGCTCGAAGCCGGTACGGGCGCGCTCGGAACGGCGGCCGCCGCCCTGCCGCACACCGGCACCACGGTCGGCGGGGAGGACGTCCTCCGGACCGTCCGGCTGGTCGACCGCCTCGCCCAGGAGGTCGCTGCCCGCCGCGGCACGGCGCCGGGTGGCCCGTGGCCGCTCATCCTGCTGCTGGTCGACGGTGCGGAATCGATCTGCACGGTCCTCGACGACGCGGATCCGGGCCGTGGTTCGGCCCAGTTCCTCCGGCTGATCCGCGACGGTGCCGCCGTAGGAGTGACCTGCGTGCTCACCTCCGACCGCGCGGTGCCGGGCGGACGCCTCGCCGCCGTCGCCGAGCACCGCCTGGTCCTGCCCCTGCCCGACCGGGCGGACTAT